>JBJTRD010000394.1:0-7128 GCA_046075945.1 Flavobacteriales bacterium | reverse complement strand
TTACCGGCAAATCACCGTCGCAAAAATCGATTGCAGTAGCTGTTCCCAAAGCGGCGTCGATTTCATCAGCCGATGGATTACCGCCTAGGTTAGCGCCATCTTCTGCAGAACCGGAAGCCGTCAGCACAGGAGCATCGAGGTCAATTTTGTATATAACTCCACGAGATGATTGACTAGTATTACCATAACGGTCGGTGGTTACCACACCACGTGTAATGGTGAATGTGCAACCCGGACCCGGAATGGTGTCGTTGGTTACTACCACTTCGACTTCTTCGTCGCAGTTATCAGTAACAGTGATGGTGCAAAGAGCCTCTTCAATCTGCGTATCCGTTGGATTACATCCGAGGTCTGTATTTATGGCACTGCTATTTTCGCAGCTGTACGTGATAACAGGCGCCTCGACATCCACTAGCCATGCAATTGTGCGGCTGTCTGTAGATGAATTACCACAAGCATCCGTAGCTGTGAAAGTGCGTGTTTGTGAGCGATAGCAACCTTCTTCGGTCACTGAACCATCAACGAAAATTACTGCAGGATTACCTCCGCAGTTGTCAGTAGCTGTTGCAGAACCTAAAGCTGCTGCGATTTCAGCAGCGGATGGATTAGCACCTAGGTCAGCGCCGTTGTCAACCGAGCCACTGGCACTAATACTTGGAGCAGTGGTATCTTCAACCATTACAGTTACTTCGCATGTAGAGGTGCAACCTTGGTCATTAGTATACTCGAGTGAAAGTGTATACGATTGACCGCAGCCGCTACCGGCTATGACTTGTATACAATTTCCCGAACCGGAAATGCTTCCGTTACCGGAAATACTCCAAGTGGAACTAACGGCATTTGAAGGAGCGCAATATGAATTGCTAGAGTTAGGGCAAACTGGACCGGTTCCACCGCTAATTGAGCAATCACATGTGAGAGGGATAATATCACCTGCGGTAATTTGGTTATCCTGCGCGCCGAGTGATACATATTGATTTAAAGTGCATGAGGTTGTATTCACAGAACCCCCGAGGCCGAATAGTTTGAAGTGGTAAGGACCACCATTGATACTTCCGGCGCCCAGGTTCGGGCCCCATTGCATACCCGTATTGTCGAAGCCGCCCATTGCAAGGTGGCCACCGATTTCGAAAATAATGTTTGTAGAAGTTGTTTCAAGAACCAAAATATAAGTAGCGTAAGAGTCGCCCGTGTCTCCCAGGTTGGGAACGTCGTGCTCTACACATGTGAAATAAGCATCGGTAATCTCAGCGTTACCGTATACGCGTATATAACGATTTCCAAATTCTGCTTCGTAGGCATCAATTTTAGCTTGCACAGAACCATCGACACTAATGAACGGATCATCAGGAAGTTCTACATCGAAGTAGTATCCGATTGCCGGGTCGTGGAGGTCAGCGCAGATGTTATCCATGTCTGCGGGTGGTCCGATTTCTTCGGCACACTGCCACGAATTAAGGATTTCTTCTGCACTGAAACCTGACGAAGCCAGGTAGTCATTGTAGTTGGAATAGGCGACATTCCACCCTGTCGACGACCCCAGACTGTTTCCGGTCAGGAAGTCATAAGCGTGGTGTCCACCCTTGGTGAACTGATGACCCAACTGCAAGGAGTGGAGGTTTCCTGTTGTAGCAGGAACATTCAACAGAATCACTCGCTGCAACGGTGACATCCCCTCCGAGTAGGTTGAGTTGTTGGATTGCAGAATCGAATTGATCCAGTGAATAGCTCCGGGCCCGTAGCCCGCGTCATTGTTGGCACTTTGTCGGAAATCGACCTTCAAATTGCCCGACTGCGACCACACCATGTGTGATAACAGCGATAGAAGCAAAACGGCACCCGTTCGCTTCCATGTGGAGTTAGAAATAATTTTCATTGTCTGTTTAGGTAAAATAGTTTTTACTTATCGCTTATATATAGGTTGGTGAATTGACAATGGTTTGCCCAATTGAAATCCTCACAAAAACGACCATACTACGCAAGGCAGTGGCGATAATATAGAGTTTTTAGTCGACGAAATACAATTCAGCGAAGACAAAGATACACCAACTTTTTAATTAACAACGAAAATTTGAAAAAAAATCGAAGGTTTTTGGCGATTGGCAGAATAAAAACACCAATTAATCTACACGTAGGATTGAAAATCAGCGGTTTGTGATTTTGGCCACCGCTGGGCAGTATAGATTACGCTGCAAGAGTAAAATGATGAAATCCCTTTTTCAAGCAAGGCAAAGCAAACACTACTTCATCTGAGCATCAACAACTGCAATGCGAATCATGTTGAGAATCTCACGAACGCTGCAACCCATTTGCAGAATGTGATAGCTTTTACGCATACCGAGAAGAACAGGCCCTGTAACTTCCAGCTCGCCAATTTCCTGCAAGAGCTTGTAAGCAATATTGCCCGCCGACAAGTTTGGGAAGATGAGCGTGTTCACCTTTTGGCCCTTCAGTCGACTGAACGGAAAATTTTCGTTGAGCATTTCACTGTTCAATGCAAAGTTGGCCTGCACATCACCATCGACAATCAAGTTCGGGTGGTCGCGATGAAGAATGGAAACTGCTTTGGCGACTTTTTCTGCATCCTCTCCCTCAGCTGATCCAAAATTGGAGTAGCTGAGTAAGGCGATACGTGGGACAATCTTCATTTTCGATATTGACTCCGAAACCCGAAGTGTGATTTCTACCAAATCTTCGGCTGAAGGATTTACGTTCACTGTGGTATCAGCAAAAAAGAGCGGCCCTTGTTTCGTTTCAACGATATACATGCCACAAACTTTCTTGACGCCAACTGCGGGCCCTATGGTGTGCAAACCCGGACGAATGACGCGTCCATAATTGCGGGTCATACCACTTATGAGGGCGTCGGCCATTCCCATTTCAACCATCATGGCACCGAAATAATTCCGGTCGCGCATTGTGCGAATGGCCTCTGATTCTGTGAAGCCTTTTCGCATTCGCTTGCTAAATAAGCGTGCGCCAAATTCTTCGCGTGTTTTCAACCACTGATCAGATCGTGGATCTATTATCTGTGCGCTCTGCAAATCAAGCTCATGTTCCTCCAGCATACGACGAATCTTTTGTTCGTCTCCCAATAGAATCGGATAAGCCACGCCTTCATCATAGGCCTGCTGAGCGGCTTTCAAAATTTTATAATTATCTCCTTCAGCGAATACAACCCGCTTGGCATCTTTACGTGCACGCTCCGCAATGCTTCGCGTCAGCACATTGTCGCGCCCCATTCGCTTTTGCAGTTCTGCCTGGTAGGCATCCCAATCCTCAATGGTGACGCGAGCTACGCCACTATCGATTGCGGCTTTTGCAACAGCCGAAGAAACCACTGCAATCAACCGAGGGTCGAGAGGTTTCGGAATGATGTAATCTTTTCCGAAATGAAGATTTTTCAGATTGTAGGCTTCAATTACTTCTTCGGGCACCGGATGGCGCGCCAACTCTGCAAGCGCATGCACCGCGGCTAATTTCATTTCATTGTTGATACAACGGGCCCTCACATCGAGTGCTCCTCTGAAAATGAATGGAAAACCTAACACATTATTCACCTGGTTAGGATGGTCGCTTCGCCCTGTGGCCATGATGATGTCTTCTCGTGAAGCAATGGCCACGTCGTAGGCAATCTCCGGATCCGGATTCGCCATGGCAAACACAATTGGATTCGCTGCCATAGTGCGTAATGTATCGGGAGTAATCAAGTTCGGCTGCGAAAGCCCCAGAAAAACATCGGCGCTGTTCAATGCATCGGCCAAGGAGTTGAATTTGTTCTCTGATGCAAAACGCATTTTGCGACTGTCGATATCGGTGCGCTCCTTATGCACCAACCCTTTCGAGTCGAACATAAAAACGTTTTCTTTCTGTACACCAAGAATTTGCATGAGGTCAACACAGGAAAGCGCAGCTGCTCCGGCGCCGCTCACTACAACACGAACATCCTGAATTTTTTTACCTGCAATCTCCAATGCATTTATCAATGCAGCACTTGAAATGATGGCTGTGCCATGCTGATCGTCATGCATAATGGGAATGTCGAGCGCTGCTTTCAGTTTCTCTTCAATCTCGAACGCTTCCGGAGCTTTGATGTCTTCGAGGTTGATACCTCCGAACGTAGGTGAAATATTCTTGACGGTGTTTACGAACTCATCTACATCGGTTGCTTTTACTTCGATGTCCATACCATCGATGTCAGCAAAGATTTTAAACAACATGCCTTTGCCTTCCATGACGGGCTTGCTGGCTTCCGGTCCCAGATTGCCTAACCCGAGTATGGCGGTACCATTCGAAATAATCGCAACCAGATTGCCTTTAGCCGTGTACTTGTAAACGTCCTCCGGATTTTCAGCAATGGCCAAAACAGGCTCTGCAACACCGGGCGAATAGGCCAGTGCTAAGTCGCGTTGCGAACTATGAGGCTTGGTAGGTACAATTTCCAATTTGCCCTTCCTACCCGATGAATGGTAATCCAGCGCTTCTTTCTTTCGAATCTGACTCATACAAAAAAATAGGGGACGAAGATAGTCGTCCCCTGATTCATCATCGAGTATGATTCGTTCTTTACTTACTCACGACCATACGTTGAATGCCTACTGTATGATTGTTTTCGTTCAGTTTGATGGTATAAATGCCATTCGCGTAACGACTTGCGTCAATGAATGCAATGCCTTGAGCAGATGTGATGTTCACGCTTTCAACCAACGTTCCGCTTGCGCTGAAAATTTGGAGCTCGGCGTGGGTAGGCTGCACAGGGAATCGGTAGCTGATACCGGAAAAATCGCGCACCGGATTGCCAAGAATTTCTAACCGAGCTTGATTTTCAAATTCCTCAACACCTATGATACAGGCTTGATCCACACAGAAGTTCACCTCATAGCATAGTTGATTTGCCGGGTCGGCTGCATCAAACCAACAAAAGCGAGCAATGCTTTGTCCCGGGTTCCCGTAATGGCGGTACTTGCAATAAAAAGAAAAAGACGTGTCTCCATCAGCCAGATTAACAATTTCAGTAGAAAGCTCATTGCCGGCTGCCCATGGACCACAAATTTCTCCCCAGCAGAATTGATGCTCTGCACCGCTAACATTCTGAATAATTTCACGGCGGCAGCGAATATCGCGAGTCCCTCCCGAAATATTTATGACATCCCAGTGTGCGCTTATTATTTCTGAGGTGTTGGCTGAAGTTCCCAATACTGTATTCACCTCGTTATGCAGTTCAATGAACTGAGCTTCTGTCCGGATGAACAATCCACAAGCAACAAATAGAAGTAGTAGTTTTTTCATTTGAAAACGTTTCTACAAATTTAGACTTCGTTTTCGTTCGCAGCTTAAAAAAGAATCGGCTTCTTGTTTTTTCAAGAAATCGCACGGATTCGTTTCAAGGTGCCGATTCAAAGCGGTTGCTCCTTAAATTCGGCCCGCTGTTCATGAAAAAAATCATTCTCCTTTTAGTTTCTTGTTGCGCGCTGCATGCTCTCGCGCAATTCACCCCGGGGGCTTTGGCACCCGATTTCTCTGTTGCCGATATAAATGGCAATGAACTCAATTTATACAGCAAGCTGGACTCAGGGAAAACGGTCATCCTGCATTGTTTCGCTGCATGGGATAGTTATGCCTGGGAATACTACCAACAGCAAACGCTGGATGCATTTGAGGCGTTGTATGGTTCTGAAGGCAGCGGCTCGGTTGTGGTTTGGCGTGTAGAATGTGAAACACAAAACACGTTGAGTCAATTGCAGGGGCCCCCATCGGCAAATGGCAATGTGGGCACCGATACACAAGGCGATTGGCTGACGGGGTCTTCCTTGCCCATTGTTGATGATTCAACATTTGCCGCTCAATTGGCTATGCCGTATGTGCCCGTTCTGGTAATTATTTGTCCCGACCGCATAGTCCGATTTGCAGATCAATTGTCGCTCGGCAATTTGACCAATCTTGTATTTCAAACCTCTTGCCCCCCGTTGACGACGGGCTACGATCCTGCGCTGATTAACGCAACTTCTTCTCGCTCGTGCGGAAGTAATTCACTCGATGTGCAATTGGTTCTTAAAAATCTGGGAACCGATACACTTTTCAATGCTACTATAGCAGTAAATGGAGCTACGCCCGGTCAAACGATTTCTTGGGAAGGTCAGCTCAACTCTTATCGATCCGATACGATTGCAATTACAGGTCTCGAAGTGTTATCCGACGCAGCAATTCAATTCGCAATTTCCAATTCTAATATTGATGTATCCAACGATTCATTGAGCGTTCGTGCAGATGTAGGTTTTTCAACTCAGCTGGTAAAACTGGAACTCGCCCTCGATGCATACCCCGAGGAAGTGTCGTGGGAGATACGCAATGAACTGGATACGGTCGTTTACAATGGTGGCGGATATGAAGTAGATTATCAATACATCAACAATGTCTTTCAACTTCCTGCAAGCGGCTGCTATTACTTCTTTCTGCGCGACACGCGAGGGGATGGCTTGCACGGAAGTCAGTATGGTGGCTTCGATGGTTTTTGTAAGCTTTATAGCATGACAGATTCTACAACTGTTGAGGAGGAAATGTTCTTCTACGACGGAACCTACAATTTCTCTAACATCGACAATAGTCCTTCTTTTTTGCAATACTCGTTTGAGGCAGGTTCGTCATTGCCCGTAAATGAATTGAGCACTCCGAATTGGAGCGTGTATCCCAACCCTGTTGAGCACATGCTCATACTTGAAACACCCGCGATAGAAGCTGCATTTAGAGGGGGCTTGTATGATTTGGCGGGCAGATGCTGCAAGCAAATTCAAGGGAGGACTGGCGAGAGCAGATGCGTAATCGATGTTTCGGAATTGTCCGGAGGAATGTACATGTTGATTATAGAAAAGGAGAAACAGATTACGCGCATGCCTATTCTGGTTGCACATTGACAAAACGGTATTAATATTGAAAGCGGCAGGTCCGCACAAAAAATAATCTCATGAAAAAAGTTATTTCAATTTCAATCGCAGTTATTCTCGGTATATCTGCAGTGGCGCAAGTGACATCACTCCCCGCAGTTAATCTCAAAAATATGGATGGCAAAGACATCAGTAGTTCAGAAATTTCAAACGACGGTAAGCCGGTTCTCATTTGTTTCTGGGCCAC
>JBJTRD010000393.1:0-3868 GCA_046075945.1 Flavobacteriales bacterium | reverse complement strand
GAACACGACCACGGCCACGGCCACCTCCGCAGAAGGAACGGTCGCCACTGCAGAGACTCTTCAGGAAAGTGAGGTTCGCGAAAAATCAACGCAGAAAAAGAAGCGCAATCCGGAAGCCATGAATATCGGACAATCCAAAAGGCTTAGATCTTTGCTTCGGAGAAATTAAACTTACTGAGGTACTAATTTCAATGTGCGCCAACTTGGTTCGATGCGGAGCGTTTGAGGTCGAAAGTCGCGCTGAGCATACAATGAAGCCTGATCATCATAATGCTTGCTCAACAGGTGGCCGCTCTGTCCAGAGGGTGTAATGTTAAGTCCATTATCAACATCCGAAAAGTCGACCATCGTGCGCATTTGTGATCCAAAAAACACCTTGGCATACGATGTACTGTCGAGGTAAAAACCGGCCTGATGAATGGTTTCGTTGCCACCCCAAACAGATCGTTGTCCTATGCTGAAAAAGGGTCGAAGCATAGCGACTTCTCCGAGCGGATGCTTTAGTTCTACCGAAGCCGATTTACCCCACGTCCATTGTTGAACGTCGCTGCCAAAGGTGCGTTCCAGTTCTTCGTAAGCGGCTTCGAAAGCAGCCTGCAATATGTCATTTCTCGATTCCTGCGTAGTTGTGTGCACGTTGTCCCACCACGGGCTATTCGGATGGTCGTTGAGCGCACGAATGGAACGCTGAAATTGATGCGTGGTGAGATACAACTTAAATAACTCGTGACCTACCTCGTCTTCCATGGCGAGGCGCATGCTGTGATAGAGCAATCGATTGAAGAGAGTGGGCGCAACCAGTTCCGGATTGTATTCACCATTCCAGTCAAGCGATTCTTTCAGCTTAACAAATCGCTGATCGTATTGCAGAGTAGAATTCGAAAGGATTGCAGTCCATTCCTCAAGCAATTGCTCGTCTGTTTCGCTCCGACAATCATTGACAAGGCCTTTCATTTTCTCTAAAGTCCATTTGTTTTCCGGCTCTAACAGCGTGCGAATACGATCTGCCCTGTATTGAGGTTTGTAATATCCGGGGTAAAAAAGAGGAGTATGGTTCGTATCAGATGCGTATTTCAACAGGTCATCAGGCCAGTCATTTGCACTGTATATGTATCCACTCGCGGGATCTATGCAACGCGGATTCATCTCGAATGGATAGTAATTTTTCCAGGCATGTTCTTCTTTACTGCCATCAAGAATGGTCCAGCTGTTAATCTCTTGTCCTCGCTCGGTAAATCGGGCGGCAGCCCACCAGGCTATGTGCCCTTCGGCATCGCCATAATTGATGCTCAGGCCGGGCGCGTGCACAAGGCTTAGGCCTTGTTCAAACGATTGTATATCGCGAGCGTTGTTCATTTGCCAGAAAGCTTCCAGGTTCCGATTTTCAAGTTGCGTATACGTCCACTTCACGGATACCGGCTGTGAAGGCAAGAGCTTGAATATATCATTAATGATTGGACCATTTCGGGTAACACGCACATGGATGGTCGTGTCGGGCAATCCTTTGACACGAATGGCGTAGCTTTTTTGCTTACAGGGTTCATAGTTGCCTTCATATAAAAACGAGATGCTATCGCCGGACGAGGGTTGTTCGGTATAAAAATCCATATCGTCGTTGAGCAGCATTGTAACACCCCATGCTTTGTAGCGGTCGCGGCCGATGAGTGCAAAAGGAACACCCGCCAGATAATGCCCCGACATTTCAAATTCAGGCGATTTTAAATGGGCCTCATACCAGGTTTGAGGAATCATGTAGCCGATGTGGGTATCGTTGCTTACAATAACTTCACCCGAGGCTGTCTTGGCTCCGCTTACAGCCCATGCATTGCTGCCATTGAGGGTTGCAAAAGGCATGATGGCTTCGGTCTCTTCGAAAGCTTTGGCGAGTCCAAGCACAGAATTAAGATAGGCCGAGTCGTGCGGGGTAGATGGAATGGAAGTTTCCTTTGAATGAAATAACCCGATATCGTTCAGGTGTTCTTCTCCAAAATGTTTGGCGATGTAGTCGACAACCGGTTCTGTTTTTTGTGCCATACCAAAGTTGAATGCCATGGCTCCCGTAATATAATAAAGGTCAATCGGTTCGAATTTGCGTTTGGTAATTCCAATAATACTGAACTCGGGCGGGGTAGGTCCGTGCTCAATGAAATAGTTGATACCTTCCAAATACGATTGAATGGCCTCGTACATAGGAGTCCCTTTCTTATTTTCAAATAAAGCCGCCGATTGCTCTGCGCTTTCTTTCATTCCAAGGGTGAGAAATATGCGATCTACTTTTATCATGGGTTGACCAATGATTTCAGCGAGTGTTCCGCTGCCCGCTCTGCGCATCATCTCCATTTGAAAAAGCCTTTCCTGAGCATGCACATAGCCGAAAGCCATAAAAAGGTCATGATTGTTTTCAGCCTCTATATGGGGTACGCCGAAGTCGTCGAAGTGGACATTCACCGGGTTAGATAGTCCCGCAATTGAGATAGTTCCTTCATATGCAGGCCGAGAACTGCGAAGCCAGAAATAGCCGCCGAGAATTAACGAGCATACCAAAACGATTATTACAACTAGAATTTTCTTAACCATATTGAATGTGTACTTACTTACAAATAAAAGCTACACAGGAGGATTTCGACATTCATTTTATCACCTAAGGAAGGTAATATCCTAGGCGAACAGCTTCTGCAACCAAATGTGCCATATTTCGAGCCTTGAAATGCGCGATAAGCTTCAAAAGTCAAAGGTCAATCGACTACTTCTATAATAGAACTTCACTCGTGATCACTTCTCACCGAGACCAGAAGACAAAATAATAACGATTTGGTCGTTACATGTTAATCCACAAATCGGAACATCCTTCTCCATCTCAATTCACCGGTTTCCTGGTAGTTCGGATCTTCTTTCGATAACCAGGTGAACACAGGTTTACCTACGATGTGGTCTTCGGGCACAAATCCCCAATAACGAGAATCGGCGCTCTGGTGGCGATTGTCGCCCATCATCCAATAATAGTTTTGTTTAAATGTGTAGGATTCAGCGGGTGTGCCGTTGATGACGGCTTTACCATCCACCACTTGAAGCGCATTGCCCTCGTAATTCTGAATAACCCGACTGTATAAAGCGATATTCTCCGATGTAAGGGGAAGTGTTTCTCCTTGTTTAGGAATATGGATTGGCCCAAAATTGTCTCTTGTCCAGGTGGTAAAAGGAGCCAGCGGTGAATTTGGGAAAATAGCTTGCGGGTCGAACGATTCGGGTATCGTGTCGTTGTTCACTTCCAGGAAAGTAATGTCCGGATTAGAGCGGAGTTTCTCCGCATCGGCCGCTGTAAATGAAGATTGATAGAGGGTAGCACCACCTTCGTTCATTCCATTTCTGTCACTAATATTCACCTTATACTCGGCGTATATTTTTTTCAACGCCGCGGGACTTTTCACCTGAAAACGATAGCTGTGCATAACACCTTCCGGATCTTGCAATGGCTCATTGTTGATGTGCACTTGACGATTGATAATGCTGAGGTTGTCGCCGGGAAGTCCGATGCATCGCTTCACATAATTTTCGCGTCGGTCCATGGGGCGATATCGAACGCCGCCAAATGAATAGGGTCTTGGATTTCGAGCATTTCGTTCGTAACCACAAACGGTACAGCTCTTTTTGATTGCAAAATTATTGCGCGCTTGCTGGTTATAGCGCTCCGGATTTTGAATGTACTTATCGTAACCCATAGCAAGCATTATTGCCTCCTTCCGCACGGAACTATAATAATCATGACCGGCATAGAACGGGTCTACCATGATGGTATCACCGTGCGGGAAATTGAATACAACCGGGTCCAGACGCTCTACCGAACCAAATCCGGGCAGCCGGAAGTAGG
>JBJTRD010000392.1:0-2356 GCA_046075945.1 Flavobacteriales bacterium | reverse complement strand
AAATGAATGTAATGGCGAGCGCTTTAACAACGTTAATAGCAGTTTGGAGGATAAGTATGGTAACATTTGGATGGCAACTTCGGGCTCAGGTATTCTCCGTTGGGACGGACACTCACTGGTGAAATATGCGAGTAATCAGGGCCTTAAAAATAACGAGGTGTTCACTTTATATCAGAATGAAGCAGGCAGCATATACGCCGGCACGAAGGGCGATGGATTATGGGTTTGTAATTCGGATTCTATTCGACAAGTAAAGCCCAATGATGAATTTCCAAGTATTATATACCCGGTAATTGAGCACGGTAATTACGTGTACATCGGAGGGTATGGTAAGGGTATTTGGCGTGGAGACCAGCAACTGGTCAATTGGGAAAAAATCGAAGGCGGACCGGAGTCTGTTGCCTCTTTCCTTCAGCATGAAGATATTATTCTGGCAGGTTCCGGAAGCGGCCTTTACGGCGTTCGAGACAATCAGGCGTACACTATTTTTAATAAAAAGAATGGGTTGAAAATGGAAGATTTTTTCCCCCAGGCACTCACAATGCATGGAGATTTGCTTTATGGAGCAACGGGTAATGTTCTTTCTATTATGGACGTCAATCATATTCAACCCATGCGACCCTACGTTACCGGCCGCATGGAAGATGACGTTTTTATTCCACTGAAGGGCTCAGAAGATCTTGAATTCGATTACGCGCACAATTCGCCTGAGTTCGTCATCGGCGTATTGCCGGATATTTTTGTGGCCGGAAGTACAACGCTGCGATACAAATTGGAAGGCTATCACGACCGCTGGCAAGATGCTTCTCAGCCCGGCATTTTTCAAGTGGATAACTTAAGTGAGGGGAATTATGTGCTGCATGTAGGATGCGATGACGGCAACGGCGCATTTGCCCAGGCTAATCCGGTTAGCTTCACTATTGAGCCGCCGTTGTATCGAACAAAGACCGCTTATTTTTCTTATTTCTTATTTTTTGGAGTGATCGTTTATTCGGTTTCCACGGCACGAACGAGGCAGCTGCAAAAGCGAAATGCAGCACTTGAAAAGACGGTTGCCGAGCGCACTTCCGAGATACGCACTCAGAAGGATATTATTGAAAAGCAAAAGGCCGAGGTTGATCAGCAAAATGATCTGCTTGCCCTGCGTAATTCTGAAATATTAGAGAGTATTACCTACGCCAGTGGATTGCAAAGGGCAATTCTGCCTGCTGA
Organism: Flavobacteriales bacterium; assembly: GCA_046075945.1. Classification (GTDB taxonomy): domain Bacteria; phylum Bacteroidota; class Bacteroidia; order Flavobacteriales_D; family Sanyastnellaceae; genus JAIBBG01. Next base: position 1,144 of record JBJTRD010000392.1, on the reverse strand, counting down.
TGATACCTTGCAACAGTTGTTGGGTGAATATTTCTTAATGTATCGGCCGCGCGATATTGTCGCAGGTGATTTTTATTGGTTTGAGCGCATTAACCCAGGCAATGCAGGTGTCCTTAATCTTCTGGCTGTGGCCGATTGCACCGGTCATGGTGTGCCGGGGGCCATGGTAAGCGTTGTGTGTTCAAACGCTATTAATCGTGCTGTGAATGAGTTTGGCTTTTCACAGCCCAATCTTATATTGGACAAGGCACGTGAACTTGTTATCGAAAATTTTGAAAGGAGTACTTCGGTGGTACATGTTGGACTCTGGATTTGATTGCTTTGAAAATGTAGGTAAGAAAAATTCCTGCATACCCTCATTCACCTTACTTTGGTCATGAATGAAATACAACATTCCAACACAAACCAACACACCATGAAAAAAACAATCTTACTTCTCTCGGCTGGATTTCTTTTTTTAGCCAACAATGCGCTCGCTCAAATGAGTGACGGAAAACACACCTATGCCAATAAAGAGGTTACTGTCGAATTATCCGTTACGGATGGAGGCTGGACAATTACAACAGCAAAAGTGACGGATAACGTTACCAAAAAATCATCGGTGGGTAAGGGTGCGTACAGAACCACCAATGGTGTGGAGTGGTATGAATTTCAAACAGCAGAATGCAATTACGACTTTGATGCACCCGCTGCCGGAAAATTGACCCTAAGTCAGTTCGATTGCAAGAATGGACAGAAGGACATCAAGTACACGCTAACAAAGAAGTAATGGACGTTGGTGCTAAAGGCGATAACCATGATTTCATTTATTACGTTGTGATTCAACTGAAAAAATGAAAGTTGGAAAGTGGCGCATTTGGATTGCCTTATCTGCCTTGATAATTGCCGCAGTTACTTTTTGGTCCCTCCCGTTTTTTGAAACGAGCACTGCGGGTTTGTCGCTCGAGGCACGTCGGGAGTTGTGGCGCAAGGCAAAGCCCGATCTGACTGCGCTTCGCAATGGGGACATCATTTTTCGGCATGGACGGGGCATGGTGAGCAATACGTTGTTGTCGCTCTCCCAAACCGACAAGCGTTATTCGCATGCTGGAGTCATCGCTATCGAAGAGGGCGTTGTATTCGTATACCATTGCATCGGCGGTGA
>JBJTRD010000391.1:0-4384 GCA_046075945.1 Flavobacteriales bacterium | reverse complement strand
GCAGACACGCAATCACCAGACGATAAAACTCGGGCAGGAAGATTTTCTTTTTCTCAATCGCCGAGGATCAAAGCTGTCGCGTATGATGGTGTTCAACATCATTCGGGAGCAAGTGCTGAAGTTGGGCATTCAAAAGCAGATATCACCGCACACCTTTCGTCACTCGTTTGCAACACATCTTGTTGAAGCCGGGGCCGATTTGCGAGCCGTGCAAGAGATGCTGGGGCATGCGAGTATTACCACCACTGAAATCTATACGCACCTTGACAGGCAACGGCTGAGGGAAGAGGTGATGTTGTTTCATCCGCGCTATAAGAAGGGGTGAGGGGTGAAGTGCGAAGTGCGTGGTGCGAGGTGCGAAGTAGTGAGGCGCATTTTGTTGAGTAGTGCCTCGGGACGTGCTGAGGCGCGTCGTGGATGAGGCACTTTATAAAACTCTTCTTCTTCTGCGATAGGCGTAGTAGTGCATCACAACCTCCAGTGCTTTTTGGATGGCGGTGTTGATAGGGTAGAATTCGGTGAGCGTTGGATCGATGCTCGTAAGGCGTGTATAATATTCGCTCATCACTGGTATTTTCTTACCTGCTTTTAAGTCGATAACAACCTGCTCGTAGGCTTCTGCCTGTTGTTCTTTGATGAATTTGCACGTGACCAGTTCGCGCTGACCTTCCTTGTTGGTGCGTGCGGTGAATCCGAAGAGCCTGCAGATAAGACCGCGATTGGGATAGGCGTTGCACAATCCGCCGAAGTTGGTCACATGCGGACGAAACACATAGCAGAGTGATTGCTTATTTTGGTTGAGTTCTTCCCATGCTTCTTCCGCTTTTCCTACATCGAACAACTCCAGTGCGAGCGGCAAAAACTCGAGGGGCGTGCACTCAATGTCGGGTTTCTTGCAACATTCCCCGCAGCCCGAAAGGCAATGTAGCCCCGACGATTGCTGCATGGAGGCAATCTCTTTGTCGAGCCGGGCATACACGCGCTTTACTGCAGTTACTTTTTGGGGGAGCGATTTCATGAGGCAAACTTACCCAGAGAACTTTTTTTATTTCGAAAGAATGTTGGGGCTCTGTCAAGCTGTGTAAAGATGGCGCTAGAGAGTAGGGCTCACATCTAATTAAATCTTCGAATTTTTCATGAACCGGGAAATACCCGTTTGATAACTGTTGTTCGAAAATCGAAAATGCCCTGTAGTTTTTTCTTTACCCAAACAGCATGTGCGACACGGCCTAAAAAGCCCATAGGTAGAGCGTAGTTAACGATGTCGGTCATAAGCACATGTGTACCCTTGTCTTCAAACATGTGTTGGTGATGCCAAAAGGAGTAAGGGCCGAAGCGTTGTTCGTCGACAAAGAACTTTTTGTCTTCGCAATGTGAAATTTCGGTGGTCCATCCAAAGTTCATGAAAGGTGCCGGCTGTATGCGGTAGTTGATGATCATACCTGCATGCATCTTCTTTCCAGTTACATCGGTCAGAATGCGAAACTGCATATCGTCGGGCGTTATTTCGTTGAGGTTCTCGGGGCGCGAAAAAAACTCCCAGGCGCTGTCGAGCGTTGTATTCAGAACGGTGTGACGCTCCAGTGTGTATACCTTCATGCTTTGTCTGTTTGAAAGCATAAACCAGCAACCGGGCTGAATGTTCGGAAGGTGGAATCAGCCTTTTTTCAATTGCTCCAGTGCGTCTTCCAAATCATCGGGTGTGTTGACGTTCTCGAGTTTTTCCGGGTGACTTGCAACAATCACTTTTGCTTGTGTTTGAATGAGCACTTTGCGCGGGCACGAATATCCAAGACCTATAAATGAGAGAATCATAGGGAAAGCCTTCGGCTCCCAGATGGCGATGAGCGGTTCGGGAAACTGATCGAACGGACTTTGAAATGCGGTCGCGGTGTGATACGTTGAACGTTGGGATATCAACTCGAGGATTATTTCCTGATCCAAAAAAGGAACATCCGAAGCGAGCACTAGCCAGGCACTGTCGGGTGCGGTCATGAATGCGGAGGCAATGCCGCCCAGCGGACCCATGTCGAGCAGACGATCAGTAACGGTGCGATAGCCTTGTTCGCTATAGTACTCCGCCTGCTCAAACCTGCACGATATAAAAGGTTCGATGCCGAGTTGTTCGCACAATGCGTACACATGTCCAAATTGCGGTTTGCCATGATAGTCGATGTGTGTTTTGTCTTTGCCCATGCGCACGCTTTTGCCCCCAGCCATGATAAGCGCCTTCAGCTCCGGCGCGAGCATGAGTGATTCACGCATGCGAGAGACAAGTTGCGCGATGTTCTGTTCGTTGAAAACGGGAACGCCGGCCCAATTCGGAACAAGTTCCTTCACGGTGTCAGATACTGTTTGGCATGTATGGGTAGTGACAATGGCCACTACATCGGTGAGCTGTGCAGCGCGTTTTCGAAGCGACGATTCCTTCTCCGGATCGCAGAAAATAATTTGGTGGGCTGCCTCGAAATGATTGCCATTCACAATAACAAGATCCGCCTGTGAAAGCGCCAGGTGGCGGTCGATGCTATCGCTTAGTGCCGGCAATTCGATGAAGCGCGCATGCTGATTGTCGGTCCAGCGTGGCAGGAAGGAAGAAGCCTCACTCGGGCGATGGTTTGCATCGGCATAGACAATCTGCGCCGGTGCCAGGGCTTTGCTGAGCAGCTGTGCCCATTGGCTAATTACTTCGCAGGTGGTACCCAGGAGTGCAACTTCGTGTCGAGCGAATTTGCCAAGTGAAGGTTTCTGCAAATCAGCGTGTTTCTTGTGCATGGCGATGAAAATCGTTTTTGCCCCCCGTCTTTTCTATGAGTTGAATAGGCCCAATCGTAATGTCGTGCGAGAGCGCTTTGCACATATCGTAGATGGTGAGAGCAGCCACTGAAGCCGCGGTGAGTGCCTCCATCTCGACCCCGGTTTTCCCGGTGGTTTTAACCTCAGAGGTGATGACGGCTACGGTTCCTTTCAATTCAATATTTACGTTGATACTTTCGATGGGTATGGTGTGGCAAAGCGGGATGAGGTCGGCAGTTCTTTTTGCTCCCATGATGCCCGCCAGCATGGCCGTTTGAAAGACCGGTCCTTTGGGAAGATGTAGCTCGCTGTCGGTCATGCGTTCAACAATGTTGGTGGTAAGCTGAACGTGAGCTTCAGCACGGGCCCGGCGTTGTGTAGCTGCTTTTGTAGAAACGTCGACCTGATGTGGTGTGTTGTCGGAGGTAAGGTGCGAAAACTCGGAAGGCTTCATGTGGGCGAAGGTAGTGTAAAGGAATGGCGAGTGGCGAGTGACGAGTGGCTAATGACGATTGACGAATGGGGTGAAGTGCCTTCCGGCTTACGCAGGAGTTTTATTTGGTGAAATGGTGAAGCAGCGAAAGGGCGAAAAGGTGTATTAATTGAATAGCCTATTACCCGCGCAACTTTCAACCTTCAACTTGCAACTTTTTTACCCGTCAAGGCGGTTACTAACAGCGAGGGTTGGATATTCGGTGGGGTAGAGCAGCATTATTTTTAGTAAGAGATTATCATTTTTGTTGGAGAAAATTGAAAACAATGAAAACGATACGTTTGGCTGTCATAGCTCTCTTTATGTGTTTCATCACAAATTCACAGGCCCAATATGCATTGAAGACAGGTAAGATGCAGTTCAATGGTGGCATTGGACTTTCTTCCTGGGGGTTGCCTTTGTACGCAGGCATTGATTACGGATTCGATAAGAATATTTCATTTGGTGGTGAAATGTCGGTGCGTTCGTTCAGTGAACGTGTCGGTGGTGTACGCTACAGTTCGAGCATCATAGGAATTGCGGGCAATGGCAATTATCATTTTGTAGAATTGCTGGGGCTCGATGATACGTTCGATGTGTATGCGGGCCTGAACGTGGGCTTTTATATGTGGAACTCTTCAGGCGATTATGCCGGTTCAGGCGCAAGCGGATTGAATGCAGGCGCTCAGATAGGTGGTCGCTATTACTTCAAAAGGAATATGGCTGTGAACCTGGAGTTGGGAGGCGGCAATGCCTTTTCAGGTGGCAAGGTTGGTTTGAGTGTTCTGCTCAATCAAGATTAACGAAGCGGTAAAATCATGCAGGCGCGGTCTTCCATTGATACCAGATTCAGTGGAAGCAATGTATCGCGCATATACGCATGCATTCGAATGTCGAGCGTTGGAAACAAGAACCGTGGATATAGATTGGAACTACAAAAGCCCACCGCTTCAGCGGTGGGACCAATGGGGCAATTGAACCATTCTCCGCAACCCCACGATTGAAATCGTGGGCTTCGCCAGTGAGTTCCCTTTCACCCTTTCACCATGTCACCCTTTCGCGGGGTCAACCATTTCCCCGCCCTTTTGCATTTTCCAACCGCGATTCCGTATTTTC
>JBJTRD010000390.1:0-13537 GCA_046075945.1 Flavobacteriales bacterium | reverse complement strand
CTGTTGTGAGTCTCCGTAATATTCTGGATGTCCGATCCTTCATAATTGGAGCGCGCATTCAACCAGGACCCGCTCAAAAGCAACTTATGGGGCAGGTGTTCGTACTGTATTGCCGCGTCGATGCCACACGCGCGAGCAGTTCCCACATAAAACGAATTGAATAGTTGCGTTGAAAATTGTCCAGCCGCCGCATCCAACACTTGTCCAGCTGTTTTCTTATAAAAAGCCTCCAGGTCGGCACTCCAGCTGCTGTGCGTATAATTCAATCCCAACAACAACAAGTCGGAATTAAGTACCGGAATTTCACCATTCGCCGGCTCCCATCGATCAGGAACATTCTGATACATACTTTGGTTGTTGATTCGCTGCACGAATTGCGAAGTTCGTGTGGCTGCAGCTTTCATGTAGAGTCTTGAGTTTATCAATTCATAGCGCATAGATAAGCGCGGCTCGGAGTAGAGCCTACCGCTGTATAGATTTAACCGCAACGCAGGCTGAATTAGCCAGCGCGCACAGCGGATTTCATCTCCAACGAAAAGTGTTGTAGTATAGGAAGCTTTTGACTCGATGCTTTGTGCAATTTCGGAGCTGCGCTGTTTATTATCGGTGGCTACATAATTCCAGGCAACGCCCCATTTTAGTTCTTGATTACTGCTCTTCCATTTCCAGCTATGAAGAGCAGACCAATCGCGCAGAGCAACATCACGAAAAGAAAACTGCGTACTATCGATTGCAAACAGATTGTTTCGAATGCTGTCAGTGGAAAAATAGTATCCCCGAAATTGCGAATATCCCACGCTATTCAATACCTCTATACGTGGCGATACTTGAAAGCTCCAGCGAAAGGAGAGGCCTCGATTGGACTTTGCGGATTCATCGCTGTATCGAATATCGGATACATTCACATTCTCTGCTGAGGATGTGTCGGCATAATTGAAACTCAACGCATCGCGGGAAGCATAGAAAGAAGCATTGATATGATGGTTGAAGGTGGGTCGAAAAGTTAGCTTGGCGTTGATATCCTGAAAGAGCAACTGCGGATCAAAATTTCTTGAAGCAGCATCCGCTTCACTTCCCGATGCGGAAACAATTGATGCAGCGTAAAGCGTTCGAAAAATTTCACGATAAGCCGGCCCCTTTATGAAATCTGTAATTGAACGACGGCCGCAAATGAAGAGCGCCGCTTTTCCTGAGCTATCCAGAGGTGTTTCCAGCGCGCCTGTAACACTCATAGTACCCATCTCAATGCGAGAAGATGGCTGCCGCAAATCGCCTTCACGACCCTGCAGTTCAATGGAACCTGCTGCACGGCCGCCCTGCGCAGCATCATTCAACACCTTATTCAATCGCATCGATTTGACAGCATAGGCGTTTATGGATGAAAACATACCGAAAAAGTGATCCTGGTGATAAACATTAAATCCATCCAACAGCAGCTGACTTTGGCCCGACGAACTTCCCCGAATAAATAGCCCATTGCTGTTTTCCTGCACTCCGCTTATTCCGGGCGCGAACTGAGCCAGGCGAAATACATCCGGCTCACCTACACCCGATCGCAGGCCGGATGAATTCGGAAGAATAGTAAATGCGCCCGGCAATGTTTCCTGCTGAATATTTTTTAAAGCGCGACCCTCTATTTCAACTCCCGGTAAAATTGCCTCAGAAGCAACAAGTTCGAAAGTCGTTCCAACCAAGGGAGAATCCCAATCGATTGCAGCACGAAACAACTGATAACCGAGTGCTGAGATCGCGAGCGTGTCGGTAGTTTGAATCCCCTCATAAAACAGAATGAATTTTCCATCGGCATCGGCCGTTGTGCCGGCACCCGATTTCATTGCCCCGACCGAAGCAAAGGGCAAGGCCTCTCCACTCAAACGATCTACAACTCTTCCCGAGAGTTGTCGCTTCAACGGTTTTCCGGTAGTAGCGGTCGGGTTAACTATTGGCTTTGGATAAATCACACATGTTGTATTCAGCCAACGAAAATCGAAAGGCGTCCCATTCAATATTTTCTTCAATGCATCATCAAGCGGGGTTTCATACAGTTTACCTGTATACCGATAGCGCGATATCTCGTAACTATCAAAAGCAAAATCTACTGTGTATTTCGATGACCAATCGTTCAGAATAGCGGACACCTTTTTATTTTCTATACTCTCCGAAATAACTACCTGAGCCGAAACTTCATCGAAAAAAAGAAAAAACAAGAAAAGAACGATGAATCGTTGCATAGCTCTCAGATTTCTATTCCTAACTGATTGCGAAACACCTGAAGCACCTTGCTCATTCGTTTTTCAATCGCCTTAACTGATAACCCCAGACGGTCGGCTATCTCCTGATAGGTCAAGTCTTCTAGGCGATTCATGAGAAACACCTCTCGACCACCATCCGGCAATTGCGCTATTACTTGTTGCAAGCGCAATTCATATTCATTCATTTCAATCAATTTCTCGGGCGAATCAAAATCGCGATCTGAAGTGAGTTGTTTTTGAAATCGAAAGAACAGCTGCTGCCTCTTCTGATAATTGATCGTTTGATTCTGTGCGATTTTGTAGAGGTATGCCTTCAATGTCGACCGTTCCACGCGGTGTCTGTTTTCCCAGAGCTTAATAAAAGAATCTTGCGCAAGGTCTTCCGCCAATTCGAGATCACCACAGCGGAAGTAAATAAAATTTCGGATCGGCTTATACCATTCACCGAATGCACGCTGAAACTCAGCATGCGTGAGGGTGTTCTCGGATCCGGTAGAATTCATACAATAGGTCGATGGTTGACAGGTTTCGACGGCGGCAATGATAGTGTAAAGACTCAGAAAGGAAAAACGAGGTTGCAAAGAGGCATGCGGGTGGGTGTTTTATACATTTGCTATCCAACAGTTAATGTCACTGTTTAACTTATGAAATCGAGTACACTGATAATCGGCGCCTCGGGGCAAATAGGAATTGAACTGACGCTGGCCTTGCGAAAAAAATGGGGCAATGAAGCGGTCATAGCATCGGATATTCGCCCAACAACTGAACCTGATTTGTTGAGTGGTCCCTATGAAATTCTGGACGTACTCAACAAACAAGCACTGGCAGAAACCATTGAACGCTATAACGTAGGCGAAGTTTATCTGCTCGCAGCATTGCTTTCTGCTACTGCAGAAAAAAATCCGGAATTCGCATGGCGCCTCAACATGGAAGGCCTTTTTAATGTGCTCGATTTGGCACGTGAAAAAAAGATTTCCAAACTATTCTGGCCGAGTTCTATTGCGGTATTCGGACCCTCAACACCTCGACATTTCACACCTCAGCACACCACTATGGAGCCCACGACCGTTTATGGAATCTCCAAGTTGGCAGGCGAACGCTGGTGCGCGTATTACAGAGAGCGATACAGTGTTGATGTGCGCAGTATTCGATATCCCGGACTTATCGGCTATCGCTCTGAACCGGGAGGCGGCACGACAGATTATGCGGTCGATATTTTCTATAAAGCTATTGAGCAAGGAAGTTATACCTGCTTCTTAAAGGAGGATACAGAGCTACCTATGATGATGATGGAAGATGCGATACGCGCAACCATCAACATAATGGAAGCCCCGGCCGAATCGATAAGCGAGCACGGCGGCTACAACATTGCCGGCTGCAGCTTTACTCCCGCGCAACTTGCCACTATTATTCAACAATCCATACCAACGTTTTCAATTTCCTATGCGCCCGATTTCCGACAGGCCATTGCAGACTCTTGGCCTGCGAGCATCGACGATCGTGCGGCTCATGCCGATTGGGGCTGGGAAAGTGAATTCGATACCGAAAAATTGTGCGCCACTATGCTGCTCGAGATTGGTAAAAAAAAAGCACCCCTTGAAACGACAGCTTGAGAGTTGAGGTCAAGTCGCAGATTTTTTCAGAGACAAAATAAAATGACCACCGCTCACAAATGCGGTGGTTTTTTTATGCATTTGCGCATCATTAGCTATTTACTTTGCGGCATGGAACAGAATCTTCAGATTTACAACAGTATCAATAGAGAAAAGGAGAAATTCGTGCCCATTACACCGGGTCACGTTGGATTGTATGTATGCGGACCGACGGTGTATAGCGATGTGCACTTGGGGAATGTGCGCACCTTTATGACGTTCGACGTAGTGTATCGGTATTTGATTTTTCTGGGCTATAGAGTGCGCTATGTGCGAAACATAACAGATGTTGGACATCTTACCGGCGACTCGGACGATGGTGAAGATAAGATTGCTAAAAAAGCGAAACTCGAAAATCTGGAACCGATGGAAGTAGTGCAGAAATACACCAATGGATTCCATGATGTAATGCGCATTTTCAATATTCTAAATCCGTCTATTGAACCCACAGCAACCGGCCACATAGTAGAACAAATCGAAATGATCCAGGATATCATTGCCAATGGCTATGCTTATGCAAGCAATGGGTCTGTGTATTTCGATGTAAGAAAGTTCAATGAAAAATATCCGTACGGAAAATTATCGGGCCGCATCATTGATGAGTTGTACACCAACACGCGCGACCTCGATGGGCAAGACGAAAAGCGCGACTCGCTCGACTTTGCCTTGTGGAAGAAGGCCGATGATAGTCATTTGATGAAGTGGAATTCGCCTTGGGGCATTGGCTTTCCCGGCTGGCACATCGAATGCTCGGTAATGAGTACAAAATACTTGGGTAAATCGTTCGACATTCACGGCGGAGGAATGGATCTGAAGTTTCCGCATCACGAATGTGAAATTGCTCAGAACGTAGGTGCTACCGGTCACGAACCTGTGCGCTATTGGATGCACGGCAACATGCTCACCGTAAACGGGCGTAAAATGGCCAAGAGCGAGGGCAACGGATTCACACCTGAAGAACTGATTACCGGCAATCACAAGTTGCTCGATAAAGGCTACAGCCCTATGACGGTGCGGTTCTTCTTTTTAATGGGTCACTATGCCAGCACACTCGACTTTAGTAATGAGGCTCTGCAAGCGGCCGAGAAAGGATATAAGCGCATGTGTGCTGCCTTGAAAATCGTTGATCAACTTGTTGCATCCGGTCAGTCGAGCTTCGACGTTGCTACTTGGCGACAAGAATGCATCAGTGCTATGAATGACGACTTCAACACCCCTATCGTAATCTCGCATTTATTCGAAGGCGTGCGTGTAATCAACTCGATGAAAGAAGGAAGCATCACACTTACAGGTAATGATTTAGATCTTCTGAAGAGCACCTTTTATTCGTTCTTCTTCGATATTCTGGGTTTAAGCAATGAAGATGGAGGCGGCGACAACTCAAAGCTCAGTCAATCACTGATGGAAGTAATTCTGAATTTACGCAACGATGCAAAAGCGAATAAGGACTACGCTACCTCCGATAAGCTGCGCGATGCACTTGCTGCCATCCAAGTGAAAATAAAAGACTCCAAAGAAGGCACCACCTGGACCTACGAAGGGTAAGAACAACCAACTTATGAAAGCAAAACAGATCGGCGCCATTGCACTCATCATAATCTTCCTTGGTGGCACTGTATATATTGGATGCTCAGGCGATAAAAAACCCCCGAAGCCGAATCCGAAAACAACCACTGAAAAAAAGGAAATTACAGCGCCTGTTTTTCAGGCAGACAGTGCATACGTCTATATCGAAAAGCAGGTAGCATTTGGGCCACGTGTTCCGGGCACTTCTGCGCACAAAGCATGTGGCGATTGGATGGTTGCCAAACTCAAATCGTATGGCGCGGCAGTAACAGAACAAACAACAACACTCAAAAAGTTTGATGGGTCAACCATCCCCGTGCGCAATATCATTGCTTCGTTTGGTTCGGAAAAATCTAATCGGGTTATGCTCTGCGCGCATTGGGACAGCAGGCCGTTTGGTGATAAAGACAAAGACACCAACCTATGGAAGAAGCCCATTGATGGTGCCAATGATGGAGGTAGTGGTGTAGGAGTCTTACTCGAAATTGGACGTCAATTGAGCACTTCACCGACCCAGGTCGGAATTGACCTCGTATTTTTTGATGCAGAGGATTTGGGAACGGCCGAGTTCGCTGATGGGTCAAACGATGTGCTCAATGAAGGATTCACTACGAGTTGGTGCCTGGGTTCGCAGCACTGGGCCAAGAAGAAACACGCAGATAATTATAATGCCCGCTTCGGTATATTACTCGATATGGTAGGAGCCGAAAATGCCACGTTCAATAAAGAAAAGTTTTCGATGATGAATTCAGGCGATGTTGTGAATCTCATTTGGAGCACCGCAACCAAGCTAGGATATTCAAGTGTCTTCAATAACGACGAGATTGAAGGTGTTACAGATGATCATGTGTTTGTGTCGAAAGGTGGGATTCGTTGTGTCGATATTATCGACACGAAACCTCAGGTAATGGCGATGGGGCTTGGTGGGTATGTCTTCGGGTCGTACCACCACACGCACAACGACAATATGAGCATTATTGATAAGGGCACGCTTACGGCAGTCGGTCAAACGGTGATGCAGGTTATTTACAACCAGTAAGAATCAGAAATCCATATTGAGCGACAGATAAAAAACTCGGTCGAGAACTCTGCCATCATCAACGCCCCATGCCCAATCGGCACGTACGAAATAGCCCAGCACACGTGAGTGCAGCCCAAACCCGTATCCATAAATAACCGGTTCACGATTATTGGTAATGCTTACGCTGACGGGAATCTGCACGACGTCCGTTCTATTAAAAAGATTTTCATCGGAGTATGGATTCCATCCGGTCCATGCACTTCCGGCATCGAAGAAGGTAACGACCTGAAAGTTTTCAAGAAAGTCGCTCTTAATCGGGTTCTTTGCAAAATACTTGAAAACCGGAAGTCGCAACTCTGCATTGGCCACCACTGCCGAGTTTCCGTTACGCGCATTCACCCAAAAACCACGCACAGGTCCTACGAACGACTGAAATCGATAAGGCTCATCCGGATTGATAGGAGTAGCATTATCCACACGCTGAAATAGCCAGTTGTCGACGCCACCGAAATAGTTGATGACTTTCTGCGCACCGAACGAGCTTGTGCCGGCCAGTCGAAATGCCGCGATAAAATTTCGATGGAGCGGTTCATAATGTCGCATATCGAAGCCGATGATATTTATGTCGGTTCGCTTGTTTATGTTGGGCTGCTGATAGCGTTCCACCCATGCTTTTGCGCGCGTACCATTGTACAAATTGAGTCCTTTCGCTATGGTGTTATCAAACACATATTCAATTTTAAGGGCCAGGTTCGTTTCCGTAACATTCGGTGATTCGAGACTGATTAAATCGTTCGACTGACGAACGCCCTTATCGATTCGGAAATCACCACGTATTCGAACAGAACTCACCTCATTAAAAGGGTATTTAACTGAGTAGGCCACATCATTGCTTTGCAACCGTATGATGTCGATTCCCTGTTGCACGCGTTGCGACTGACGAGAGAAAATTAATTTTCGGTCCCAACGATCCTGCAATCGCTCGAAGCTGATGCCATATTCAGCATTATCGAGGCCCCAGTTGGCGCGGAATCCGCCCACTACTCGATAATCCTCAAATAAGTCAGATACACCAAACTGTGTAAATCCGGAAAGGCCCGGTGAAATACTATTGGGAGATGACCCGGTGAAATTCTGGTAAATCGGATTGAAGAAGTTATTGCTCATTTGCGCAACGGCCTTGTCGGCTGCAAAATTGAGCTTGTAATTGCGCGACCTGGGTAGTACAAATGGCGCTATTGAATCGTTCGTGAAAGTTTGTTTGCCTGTTTCCTGAACCCGAACGGTTTCCTTTTCAAGAACGTAGTCGAAGCGTTCATCTTCGAATAGATAATTGTCAATATCAATGTCACCTTTACTGATTGTGTCGGCTGAGATACGCAGCCGATCCGTGAGTCCAATCGCTTCAGAGTCTCGTTTCAAATTATCGCTGCTCTCGGCACCATCGTACACATCACCCGACTTATTACCTAGCGTAATCCATGGTAACTTACCCTTTCTGAACCCCATTAAAAAACCACCATCGGAAACACGGAATTCATAGTCGTGAACATCGCGTTGAAACGCACCCAGCTTTCTTGAGACAGTAAAATAACGATAATGAATCGTTGTATCCACAGCACTCACAACACTGTCGACATAAGCTATAGATCGATTCATGAAACTATTTTCATCAGACAAATAGGTATAGTATTTACTGCCATATTCGAACGGGTGCGACTCGTCGATTTGAGGCGTATTTGTGATGCGCTCCAGCACTTTTGTTCTATTCTCCAGATTAAAAATAAAAACATCGTGATTGCTACTCAGTTGAGCAAGCGGCGCTTGCTCGGTTCGAAGCGTATCATCCGGGCGATTCGAGCGAAAAATAACGCGCGTGCCTCCGTCGATAAAAGAAGGTTCCAAATCATCCCATCGATCACGCGTCAACTGTTCAAAGTTGTTTCCGATTACCTGATACAAATACAAATCGGTTTGGCCCCGATTCACTGCGCTTAATATCATTCGTTTTCCATCAGGGCTGTAACACATGGAGTTGATTTTCTCAATTAGATAGAGCTCCTTTTGTGTGTGTTTCTTCTCTGCCAATGTATAATTACCAATCCACGCGTTGGCTCTTTTCTCGAATATATAGGTCAGCATTTCACCCGAAGGATGCCAGGCAAGCACCGGAAATGATTTGTCGGGAATTCGGTCCATTTTCGGTTCTTGCCTGAGAATGCACCTTTGCTTGTGGGTCTCCGTGTTGTAAATCCAAATTCGATATTGACCCAATTCATGGGTGACATACGCAACGTGTTTTCCATCCGGCGACCGCGTAAAATGGGAATACTCATACTTCGGTTTGTACTTGATATTCAAATCACCAAGTCGCCCCTCTGATTGCCTGTATGCTTTCATTTCCGTTTTGGTAGCACCCGGAAGAAGTTTCATTTCCGATGGCAGCCACTCGGCGCGTCCGGAGGCCGCTCTCTCTTTGTAAAAGTTTACATATTCGGTTGACAGCTGGTCGAGCGAGAGACCCAATACATACAAAAATCCACTTTCCACATTTCGACTTGCCTGAGCCATGTAAAGGATGTTCGGAATTACATTTTGCCCATACACCTCGGCTATAAAATTCCAGAATGTTTCTCCGGCCACACGCGCATCTTCGCCCTCGAACTGATTAAAACTCTTGAATTTATTCTTGCGTACGAGATCCTTTACGAATGTGCTGCTCTCTGAAGAAATTCCATTGGCAGCGTAAGCAATAATTCCTTCCTCAAACCACTTGGGAACAGACAACAAAGTGGAGTTCTTCAGCACGTCTTTCCAGTTACCCCCGTAAACCAATTGCGCAAAAACAACGCGTGCGATGTTCTCGCGAATCTGTCGCTCAAACAACGTGTGATCACCTTCGTAATAGGTAAACATTTTGCTTCCGACAATTTTTGCTGCACCCCCGATATTAAACTGATCGTCGCCGGTCAATCCCAAATTACTCTGGCGAAATTCACTTTGATTGAGGTACGTAAGCACCTCAATCTTTTCATCAATGGTATAATCAAAAAACTGCTGGATTTCCTTCAGATTTCGCTCGCACGAGAGGAGCGTGTATTGTGCAAGCTCTTCTCCGCCGATATAGTAATACACCTCAAAATTTTCCGACGGATAAAAAAACCAGGTAAACTCACGATACTGAATTCGATTCTTCCCAAATTCCATGTTCGTCCCCTGATAGAACTGGGAGGCAACCGGTATGGAAGCCATAACCGAAATTAAAACCGCAAAAAATCTATGCGCACTGAAATTCACCATATGGAAAGAAGGACTGCTAAAATAGGAGTTAATGTGTTCAAAAAACACGCGACCTTTGTCAGCTCAATACCAAAAACACGTACCATCAACTCATGAAAAAACCCCTTCGTATCGCACAATTCACCTTCAATGCATTTTCAGAAAATACGTACGTGATTTCGGATGAGGACGGTGCCTCCATTATTATCGATCCGGGAATGACCGATGAAAGGGAAGATTCAATTCTCTTTGAATACATCGCGGATGAAAAGCTATCGCCCCACCTTATTTTGAATACCCATTGCCACCTCGATCATATTTTGGGCAATAGCGCCACTGCCCGTAAATATGGCATAGACATGCACTGCCATGCCAACGAAATCGCTGTTATTGAAAGGGCAGCATCCACCAGCCTGATGTTTGGTATTCCCTATCGCCCTACTGTAATGCCTGAGAAAACACTGGTTGAAGGTGACCGAATAAATATTGGACACATTGAATTCGATACGCTTTTTGTACCTGGACATGCTCCCGGTCATCTTGCGTTTGTATGCCATGCCGAACGTGTAATTTTCTCGGGCGATGTGCTTTTTCAGGGCAGCGTGGGCAGAGTCGATTTGCCCGGTTGCAACGCCGCTGATCTCGTAAATTCCATACAAACAAAAATGTATGCGTTACCGGACGACTATGTAGTTTATTCCGGACATGGTCCGCAGACAACTATAGGAGACGAAAAGACCGGAAATTTTTTCGTACGCGCTGATTGGGCCGGACTATGAAGCTTTTTTCAAGGTAAATGCAAAAGTGCTACCTACACCCTCGGTGCTTCTTACGGAAATGCTTTGGTTGTGACTATCGACAATGTGTTTACAAATAGCCAGGCCCAGGCCGGAACCACCCTCGTTGCGCGAACGACTTTTATCGACTCTATAAAAACGCTCAAATAGTCGAGGCAGGTGTTCCATGGCTATGCCCAATCCATCGTCGGCAATTTCGACGAGTACGTTATCGTCCATATCATAAAAACGAACACGTGTCTCTCCATTCTCCTTCCCATACGAGATACTATTCATGAGCAGGTTAACGATTACTTGCTGTATTCGCTTTCGGTCGGCATTTACGAGTATAGGTTTCTCGGCGGCATTTCCCAGGCGGAGTGTGATGTTGCGGTCGGCAGCGGATTGTTCCAACAATTCAATGGTTTGTTTGATTAGCTCCACCACATCGAATCGGCTCCATTCCAGTTCCATATTACCACTCTCAATACTTGCTATCTGGTCGAGATCCTTTAGCAGATCCACCAATCGTTCGCATCCGTTGTTGGCCTTCTCCAAAAATTTCCGATTTAACTCCGCATCGTTCAGTTCAGTTTCCAGCAATGTTTCTATGTAACCCTGCACATTGAATACAGGTGTCTTTAGCTCGTGTGCCAGATTACCGATGAACTCACGGCGATAATTCTCAGCACTCCTCAATTCCTTTACTTCTCGAATTTTCTGGTCGGCCCAGTCGGCAACTTCCTTGTTGATTTCATTCATCACATCCTCACTCATCTGAATTTTAGGCCGCGCATCCCCTTGACTCTTGAGGGAGTGAATCGTTTTATAGATGATTTTCACCTTGTGATATAGAAACCGCTCAATGAAATAGAAAACAATTCCATAGGAAATGGCAAAACCTAACACCAGCAATATTGCAAGAGGCAGCCAAGTGAACTCACGCTCGAGAAGATAAATAACCAGGAAATAGGTTCCAGCCAGTAAACCTGTTATGAGCGACGCCGATGCAAGCGCCACTTGTCGGGGTGTTCGAACAGTGCTGAGACTCACGGTTCAAATTTATACCCTACACCTTTGATTGTTTTAAAAAAATCGTCGCCCAATTTTTCGCGTAGTTTTCGGATATGCACATCGATGGTACGGTCGCCCACTATTACATCGTTTCCCCATACGCTGCTGAGAATGTTTTCGCGAGTAAATACCCGTCCCGGCTGCGAAGCAAGCAAGGCGAGCAATTCAAATTCCTTTTTCGGAAGCGAAAGTTCGATACTATCCTTTAAAACGATGTACCGCTCTTTGTCGATGATGATTCCTGAAAGAGACTGCGGTGCTTTGTCCTGTGCCGGTGCAAAACCCCTTCTCAATAAGGCCTTCACACGCGAAACCAGGACACGCGGCTTAATGGGTTTCGAGATATAATCGTCGGCCCCTGCATCAAATCCTGCAATCTGGCTATAGTCTTCGTTGCGAGCGGTAAGAAATGCAATGATTGTGTTTTTGAGTTTCGCATCTTCCCGCAATTCACGGCACGTTTCCATGCCATCCATCTCCGGCATCATCACATCGAGTAAAATCAAATCGGGCAAATTGGCCTTGGCAAGTTCTACTGCCTTGCGGCCATTTGCCGCTGTAAAAACTTCATAGCCTTCGCGCTCAAGATTGAACCCAATCATTTCAAGAATATCGGGCTCATCGTCGACTAAGAGAATTTTTTGCCTGCTCATGTTTTTTGTTTTACAACGCTATTATCGCCCGACAAAGCAACTTCATTCAAGTTATCGCAAGGTTAATAGATTATTAACCCCTGCAAAAAGAATAAAGCTCACAGCCGATATTCGCTGTCGGAAATCAAGGTTAAAATTAAGGCATTGAAAAATTATTTTCAGGGGAAAACAATTTGGCTCACCGGTGCTAGCTCAGGTATTGGTGAAGCACTTGCTTATGCGCTCTCACAGCAGGGTGCCCGGTTGATTCTGTCGGCGCGGCGTGCCACTGAATTGGAACGAGTTAAAAAAGGGTGTGCTCATCCGGAAAAAGTGGATATCGTGCCTATTGATTTGTCTTCTTCAACATCCGTAGAGCAAGCCATTAACCATTGCCTTGTGCACTACGAACGCATCGACATGCTCTTCAACAATGGGGGCATTAGCCAGCGTGCTGAAGCACTTGAAACCGACATTGAGGTGGTCAGGAAAATGATGGAAATTGATTTCTTCAGCAACATTGCACTTTCAAAAGCGGTGGCTTTGCGTATGAAAGAAAACGGAGGAGGCCACATCATCATCACATCGAGTCTGATGGGCAAATGGGGATTCTTCCTTCGCTCGGGCTATGCAGCTGCGAAGCATGCACTTCATGGATATTATGATTCGATGCGGATGGAAGTAGAACAATACCACATTCAAATAACGCTGCTTACCCCAGGGTTTATCGCCAGCGATATTTCAAAGCATGCACTCGACAACAAAGGGACTGCGACAGGTGAAATGGACAACAACCAGGCAACCGGTATGACCACCACACGATGTGCAGAAGAAATTTTGCGCGGTGTAGCCGCAGGAAAAACAGAATTCGGTATTGGAGGCAAAGAGCTGCTTGGGTTAAAGCTACGGCGCTTTGTTCCTGCCTTGTTCGAAAAGATTCTTCGCAAGCGTTCAGCACGCTAAACTCAGTCCTTGATTCTGGAGAATCGCAATGCCTTCAACATAAAATCAGGCAATGGCTTAAGAGGATCGCGCTTTTCCACGTTCAGAAAAACACCCCACTTTTCAATGATTGGCACCTTGTATACTTCAATCATTTCGATTAGTGTTCGGTCGTCGTCGTGGATATAGGTGCAATGCACTTTTGTATTTCCCATGCTCAATGCATTATTGCTATCACAGGTGAATCCGTAACCTGCCGCCGACAAATCAGCACCAAGCGCCTTCATGCCCTTTACATCAAAACCTATGTGCGCAAAACCGGTGTCACCCCAAATACGATCCT
>JBJTRD010000389.1:0-12060 GCA_046075945.1 Flavobacteriales bacterium | reverse complement strand
GCAAGGAAGAACTGGGCATCGATGCCGAATCGCAATTGCCGTGGGCAGAGATGAAACGCATCACCATTGAGTCGGGTGCGACGCGTTTGCGTCCTGTAATGCTCACGGCCATCACCACCATCCTCGGACTGGTGCCGCTGGTATTCGGATTGAACATCGACTTTGTGAATTGGTTCTCGACATACGATGCGAATTTCTATCTCGGCGGCGACAATGTAGCCTTCTGGAAGCCGATGTCGATTGCGATTATCTATGGTGTCGTATTCTCCTTCTTCCTCACGCTCATCATGGTGCCTGTGATGTTTGTGATGTTGCAGAAGGTGAAGTATAAGTATGTGTATAAGATGCCTATAGATTAAAGCTTTTGAGCATGAAGTGCATTCCTCTCCCTCCGAGCTGCGCTCGGAGGTATGAAAGGTGAAGCCCTCCGGGCTTCGGGGATTATCGGGCTTCGAAATGAAAAGGGACGCAACTACTAAGCCCGAAGGGCTTGACTTTAAGATAATCCGAACGCAGTTTAGATATGGCTCAAACCAAAAGCCATCTACAAATGCAAATCGCCGCTCACTTCATTCGGCAATGTGACTTTCAATCGCGGCTCCGCTTGCATCGCTCGTTCGATCGCGAATACCGCTTCGTCGTTGCGTGCCCACGCGCGGCGTGCGATGCCGTTGTTCACGTCCCAGTGCAGCATGCTCTTCAAGCGGCGTTCGCTCTCGGTGCTGCCGTCGAGCAGCATGCCGAAGCCACCGTTGATGACTTCGCCCCATCCTACTCCACCACCGTTGTGCAGGCTCACCCACGTGGCTCCACGAAATGCATCACCCACGAAATTGTGTACGGCCATGTCGGCAGTGAAGCGTGAGCCGTCGTAAATATTGGAGGTTTCTCTGTAAGGCGAATCAGTGCCCGATACATCGTGATGATCGCGTCCTAACACGACGGTTCCTATCTCGCCACGCGCAATAGCATCGTTGAATGCCTTCGCTATGCGCATGCGCCCTTCTGCATCGGCATATAGAATGCGCGCTTGCGAGCCTACGACCATCTTGTTCTTTCCGGCTTCCTTAATCCACTGAATATTGTCGGCCATCTGCTGCTGTATCTCACTCGGTGCAGTACGCATCATTTCGGTGAGCACTTCTTCTGCAATGCGATCCGTGTGCTCCAGGTCTTCTGCTTTGCCGCTGCAACACACCCAGCGAAACGGTCCGAAGCCGTAGTCGAAACACATGGGCCCAAGAATGTCTTGCACATAGCTGGGGTATTTAAACTCGCGTGGCTTGCGGCCCTTGCGTTGTTCCTCACTCGCCATCACGTCGGCACCTGCGCGCGACGACTCCAACAAAAACGCGTTGCCGTAATCGAAGAAATACATGCCCTTCGCAGCATGCTTGTTCACCGCTGATGCATGACGACGTAGTGTTTCTTGCAAACGATTCTTGAACTCTTCGGGCTGCTCGGCCATCAGGCGGTTGCTTTCTTCATACGAAATTCCAACCGGATAATATCCGCCCGCCCACGGGTTGTGCAACGAAGTTTGGTCGCTCCCCAGATGCACCTTCACTCCTTCTACATCGAACTTCTCCCACCCGTCGACGATGTTGCCAATGTATGCAAACGAGGTCACTTTGTTATTCGCCATGGCTTCGCGCACGGCGCTGCACAATTCGTCCAGACTATCGGTGATGACGTCTACCCATCCTTGCTCGTGGCGCTTGTAGGCAGCCTTCGGATTTACTTCGGCGGTCACTGAGACGACACCGGCAATGTTACCTGCCTTGGGCTGTGCGCCACTCATGCCGCCTAAGCCCGCTGTTACAAACAGAATCGGATCGGTCGATTTCATGCCGCGTTGTTCGCGCATGCGACGCGCTGCATTCATCACCGTGATGGTAGTGCCGTGCACGATGCCCTGCGGGCCTATGTACATATACGAGCCCGCTGTCATCTGACCGTATTGCGTCACACCCAACGCGTTGAATCGCTCCCAATCGTCGGGCTTCGAATAGTTGGGTATCATCATACCGTTGGTCACCACTACACGCGGTGCGTCCTTGTGCGAAGGAAACAATCCAAGTGGATGTCCACTGTACATCACGAGCGTCTGATCATCGCCCATCTCGCTCAAGTATTGCATAGTGAGCAGGTACTGCGCCCAATTCTGAAACACACCGCCGTTTCCACCATACGTAATGAGCTCGTGCGGATGCTGTGCTACGCGCGGATCGAGGTTGTTCTGTATCATGAGCATGATAGCAGCGGCTTGTTGCGACTTCGCCGGATACTGATCAATTGAGCGCGCGTGCATCGCATACGTTGGGCGGAAGCGATACATATAGATGCGGCCATACACTTCCAACTCTTGCTTGAACTCTTCTACTAACGAAGCGTGCAAGTGCTGCGGAAAATAGCGCAGCGCATTGCGCAAGGCGAGTTTCTTTTCATCTGCAGAAAGAATATCCTTTCTTTTCGGAGCGTGATTAATTGCTGTATCATATTCAGGTGCTACTGGCAGCGAGGAAGGAATCCCCGCACGAATGGCATCTTGAAAAACGAGTATATCTTCAGCTAGTTCGGCTGTATTCATCAGATTGAGTTTTGTGCAAATTTCGGTTACTAGCGCTAAAACCTTGCAGCGTCTTCAACAGTTCAAAAAGAAACGGAGGCAGAAGCCGTGAGCATCCACATCGCCGACGTAATGGGGAGTGCATCGAGCTGCTCGCCCTTCACCGACCATAATCGGCGTGCTTCCACGCGGCATTTCAACTGCTTATATGGACTGTAATCGACATTGACTGACCAGCCGCCGGGGTTGAGATTTACAGGCGCATACTCTGTTCTGAAAAAACTTCCATTGTTGTCGCGCACTTGTTCAACCCTGCATGCCGCCGCCCATTTAGTGGCGATGGTGCGGCCAATGCTCAACGAGTATCCTACAAAATCCTTTTCGGACGGTACCGATTCATAATTCAACTCCGTTTGCACGCGCCAATTTTTCGCAACCGTCCACTGACCATAGAGATTGTGGTAAATGGTCATGCGGTTGCGAATGTTGCCCATGTAGTTCGAATAGTTAAGCACGCGCCCCTTCTTCGCTACGTGCTGAATTTGCACTCCAAACGCCGGCCAGTTGCGACCTTTGTCGAGCGCAATGCGTTGCCAACCATTGAGCAACAAAACCGCCCAGTTCAGACCGGTTTCGGTTGTTCCCGACCACTTTAAACCACACTCGTAATAAGGAGTGTTTTCAGCCAGCAGGCCACGCGTAAGGTTCATTTGCTGCGCGCCAATGTTCGATTCCAGCCCGATGTGAGATGGCATGATGCCCGCATCGAGACGAGAGTTTTCATTGATTCGGAATCCGAGCGACGCCTCATAGATATTTCGCACCGCATTGGGCTCCCCGCGTAAGTTTTGCTTCACATACGTGCCTGCCATAGGTGCAGCTACCAGCTGCCAGCGATTGTGGCGAATGGTGTACCTCAACCAGCCTAGGTTGAGAGCAGGACGATTACTTGTATAATTATAAAAAAACTCGGGACGTTGAGAAGAACTACCCTGCTGTATTCCGCCATATACTTCAGCGTAGCCGCTTATTTCAAAGGAGGTTGAATCCTGGGCGATGATGCTCGTGAATGAAAAAAAGCAAAGAAGTAAAACACAGATACGAATAATTTGCATGAATCAAAAGTAGGCAATCACTCGTTGAATTTTCCCGTGCGAATATCAAAACCATAGGGGCAATGCTTGCAGCCGCTCTGGCAGCAATAGCCTCGCTTGAGGTGGTATTTCTCAGTGAACACGATGTACCCCTCTTCAGAATAGTAGTAGTCTTCTCCTTCTATTTTTTTCCCTACTGCCATGGCCACACAACAATTATTTATCGGTCGGGTTCACGTCGGGTTCAAAATCGAGCGAGATGGAATTCATGCAGTAACGCTTGTAGGTTGGCGCCGGGCCATCGTCGAAGATGTGGCCCAGGTGTGAGTCGCAACGGCCACAGGTTACTTCCGTGCGTATCATGCCGTGGCTTTTATCGAGCGTATACTTCGTAGCGCCCTGGCGTATGTTTTCGAAGAAACTCGGCCAGCCGCAACCGCTGTGAAATTTCGAATCGGAGCGAAACAACGGATTCCCACACACTGCGCAGTAATAGGTTCCAATGACTTCGTTTTCGTAATACTTCCCCGTGAATGCGCGCTCGGTATGCGCTTCACGCGCCACGAGGTAAAGCTCACGCGATAAAATGCGCGACCATTCATCGTTGCTTACTTCAAGGTGCGAGGTATCGGTTCTGGAATAGTGGGGGTTATTGCTCATAGGAATAGAGGATGTGGTCGATGGTTGCGGAGTAGTTTGACTGCATGCGACCATGGTCAGGCACATCAGCAACGTTGAACACATTTTGGTGAGGGTTGTCATTTTAACGAGGCGCAAGGAAAACATTCGAGCCTTCAACAAAACAACATTTTTGAAACATGGTTCCGCGGTTTTTTGTTTTTAACCGCAACGACGCAAAGAGAACTAGGAAGGATTGTAGGATTATAGGATTAAAGGGTGCTCTAATCACTCATTCTTATTCTACTTGTGTTTCTGTTTCTAGAACTTGTATTCAAGCACAAAAGTGGTTCCGCGGTTCAATAAATTTCCTCGAATACGCTTTAGAAATTCACCTGAGCCTGCAGGCGCAAAAGACTTCCCTTTTGAAAATTATCTTGATTGCCATAGTCCTCATAACGTCGTTTAGAAACCGTATACATCGCAACTAATTCAAACTGCTTGTAGGGCTGCCATTCCAGGCCATATTCAATCTCCTCCACATTGTAGCTGCGCGCATCCTTTTCGTGTTTCTTTCCGCCTTCATACACCTGATAGCGACAGAAAGGAAACAAAATATGGTTGCCCAGCTTTACCTGATAACTCATTTGCGCATATCCACCGCGTAAATCACGTACTTCAATAGAGTCTGTCAGCACATTAAATTCAGGGCCCTTTCCAATGTTGTACTCTGCCTGGATTCCAAAGGGTTTCGGATAAACAGTAAGTGAAGCTGCCACACGCTGATCTAAATAGCCAACGGGCGATGCATCATACTTCACTCCGGAACTCAAATTCGCTTTCGGCATAACAAATCGACCGGTATATGCTTGCACACCCGTTTCAATAATTTGATTTCCGATTTGAAATGGATAGGTAAGACGAGTTACCACATGGGGCTCATCGTTCAACTCCGGATTATTTGCTATCTGTCCGTTGTAAGCCCCGAAAGCAAACACGCCATAATCGCCGCTTCCCTTCAAGCCGGAGCGCACCAGTTCTGAAAATAACTGACGCACCTTCTTAGGTGCCCAGTAAAAAAACACGCCCAAATCACGCTCATTACTCACGGCGCTGTTCAAGGCGTCGTTTCGATCGAGCGGCAAACGATTCTGACTACTTTGCATGTTCTCAAAACCGAACGGAATTTTGCTCTGGCCTATTCGAAAGCGAAACTCATTGTCTTCATCCACACCAATGTCGAAGTACGCATCACGCAACTGACCGAAATTCAGTTTATCTGAACTAGGACTACTGGCAAAATCGGGTTGCACATACAAGTAAGCACGCTTACCAATTTGCCCATAAATAATTATACGCATTCGACGAATGAAGAAGCCGCCATCACCACCCCAAGATCGGTCGCATTGCTCGCAACCCAAATCCTCGTTGGTCTCCAGCAATCGATTATAGCGCACCTGAGAATATCCTCGAATCGAAATTGTATCGAACCACTTCTTGTCGGGCGCGACCTGAACTTCTTTTCTCTGCACACTATCAAGTTGAGCGAAAAGAGTTGGAACATTCAGGCAAAGCGATGCCAATATGAGGCAATACCTCATTTGCAATGAAATCATATGAGTCGTGTTTGGTGTTTTTATTTTCATCTTGGTGTAGGAAATTCTTAACATTAGAAACCAAAAAAACAGGGTCATTACCCTGTCCCGGCTCTTACTATTAAAATCCTAGCAAGCGCATAATCCAAAGTGTAATCGCTCCCATCGCGGCTGAAATAGGAATGGTGATAATCCAGGCCACCAGCAGCTTTCCCGTCACTCCCCATTTTACCGCCGACACACGCTTCGTGATACCGACTCCAATGATGGAACCTGTAATCGTGTGCGTTGTACTTACGGGAATGCCCTTAATCACTTCACCGCCCATTTTCCATGGAAACTTCAAGCCCTCTGTGAAAAACAAGGTGATGGCACCGGCTGTTTCAGCGGCCACTCCTTCGAACGGCGTAACCTTGGTAATCTTCGCGCCCATCGTTTTCACGATCTTCCATCCACCACTCATCGTTCCCAATGCAATGGCGGCATAACACGAAAGCGGAACCCAGTTGGGCATATCCTTCAGACTATCAATTTGTCCGCCTGCAATAAGTGCCACCGTAATGATACCCATCACCTTCTGCGCATCATTACCACCGTGCCCAATGCTGAAGGCAGCGGAAGAAAAAAGTTGCAATTTTTTAAAGGATGCGTTCGCTTTCGAGTTTTGCATCGAACTCAGGAATAGGGTAAAAATCCCCATCACGAGCACAATGAACCCAAGTAAAATCCACTTGAAATTAGCGCCGTGAAAAAGCACCTTCAACCAGTATGATTCGTAATTGCTTTTGAGATTCGATGTATCATAACGATCGGGTGAATCCGAAGAAATGCGGTGGTATTCTCTTATCTCGACCTGTTTGCCCGCTTTGTCCATTGCCTTCTTCACCACATCCGTTAGCGCCGCATTCTCTCCCGTTTCGCCCACTTTCTTTAGGTAATCCATTCGGACTACATACGAAGTGCCCGACTTATCTTCAGCTCCATTGGAATCCTTTGCAGGTTTGATTAGAGGGGTATACTCCTTCAAATCTTCCGTCTTGAATGTGAGCACCTTTTTAAGGTCATCCTTTTCTATTCTTTCGTTGAAAGCCAACGTGTAAGAACTTCCACCATTGTAATCCTTCTTAAACTCAAGAACATTGTAAACCGCGAAGACTACCAGCGTAATAATAGTGAGTGAAACTATTTTCATGAATGGGCCCTTACGAAAAGAGTTGAGGAACCAGGCCGAAATCAGATACGACATTAGCATACCGGCAATGGGTGCTACGAAAATGAAAATAGCCGTTGCCCAGATTACGCCACTATTAATGGATTGCCAGCCGAAAGCCGCCAGAAACGCACCCGCAAAACCACCAATTAATGTGTGCGAAGATGAGGAAGGAATACCATACCACCACGTTATCAGGTTCCAGGAGATGGCAGCTACCAATCCGGAAAAAATCATAGGTAAAGGGTTATTCGAAGTAGCAATAAAACTTTCCTTCACAGACTTAGCAATGGTTGTTGCCACGCTATGATCTTTAAAAATAAAAAAAGCAACAAAGTTGAAAAAGGCTGCCCAAACAACCGCTTGAAAAGGCGTAAGCACCTTCGTTGATACCACTGTGGCTATTGAATTCGCTGCATCATGAAACCCATTGATAAAATCGAATATCAATGCCAGCGCAATCACCGAAATAAGGAGAATTGAGTATTCCATAATTGCACGTTAAGAGTTCTTCACTAAAATCGATTCAATGGCGTTGGCAACATCTTCACACTTATCAGTTGCCGTTTCAAGAACTGATAGTATCTCCTTCTTCTTGATCATCTCGATTGCATTTGTCTCTTCAGAAAACAGCCGTGCGATGGCCAGATCAAATATGCTGTCTGCCTCATTCTCTAGATCGTTGATACGAATAATCGCTTCGCGAACACGTTGAGCGTTTTTCATGTTCTGAAGATTCTGCACCGCGCTGTCAATCTCAACAACCTGACGAGAAAGGACACTGGCAAGACCATGCATCACCTGATCTATTTCTTTTAATTGATACAAGGAGATACGCGAGGCCGTGCCGTTAATATAATCAGCAACATCGTCGAGTGAGGTTGCGAGATAGTGAATGTCTTCCCGGTCAAATGGCGTGATAAAATTCTCGCTTAGCTCAGTAAATAGATTATGGGTTATTTCATCGCCGACATGCTCCAAATCATGTATCTGACGCACAATCCCATCGCGCCCTCCTTCCTCTGACTCGAGTAGCTCCTTGAACTTTTCTGACATCGTAACAAGGTTTCGTGTTGATTGTGAGAAGGAGTCGAAAAACTTTCCGGATTTCGGCGCAAACATCTTAAGGAGCTTCATTGCTTAAAATTTTGCGCAAAAGAACCTTCACTGCAATAACCAAATCTTTCCCTTGTGTTACCAAATTGTTACCTAAGAACTCCGGGTTTGAATACCACGCCAAGGAAATGCTATCACAACATGTCCGTAAAATTGGGCATTCCAAATCATGTTAATACTATCATAACACTCGTTCCCGTAAAGTCTTGTCATATTTGCCGCATTGTTAGGGCTGAGTTAACCCGTTGTCAATATTCCTATAAATAATGAATACTAAATCTTTCAATCAAGACGAAGCGGTTATTTCGCAGGAAGAAGAACCCCTTGTGAAACGATCTGTCGATTTTATTTTTCAAGCATTATTACCGAAGGATAGGAAGTTCTATCCTCTGTTCGATCAAGCCTGTAATAATCTGGTCGAAACGGCAAGGGTTTTCGAAAATGCGCTCAAATCTGATTCGGTTACCCGCATTCAGTCCCATGAGACCATAAACCACCTCGAAAAGCAGGGCGACGAAATCACCCACGCCATCATGCGCGAAACCGGAAATACGTTTATCGTACCCTTTGACCGGGAAGATATTCATGCCCTTGCCATCGCCATCGACGACGTTGTAGACTACATCCATGGCACCTCCAAACGCATGGACCTCTACAAAGTGCATCATATAAGCCCTGCCATGATTCGTCTGGCAGAAATCATTACACTGTCTGCAATTGAATTGCAACATGCCGTTCGCGAAATGAGAAGTCTTAAAAATGTTCGCAAGGTGAGGGCCCATCTTCATACCATCAACACGCTGGAAAACGAAGCCGATAAAATCATGAACAGGACCATTGCCGACCTGTTTAAGAATGAAACGGACGCTGTCACGTTAATAAAGACAAAAGAGGTCATTACATTTCTGGAAAATGCCACCGATAAATGTGAAGAGGCCGCTCACGTTATTGACAGCGTAATCATTAAATTTTCCTAAGTACTAACCATCTGTCGTTGTGAACTTTGTTGACACGGATTTGGTTTCTTATCATTGCACCCGCAAATTAGCCTCGGCACAAGCTTGCTGAACGAGCGTATAGGGCCTGATTCGGAAATTAAACTGTGTATGAGCCAAACGAGTCCACTGCAACGCTTATGGCGTCTGGTAAAGGCTGAAAAAGCCGATATCCGCAACGTTTATATTTTCTCTCTCTTTCAGGGGCTTGTCAATCTGTCGCTGCCCCTTGGTATCCAGGCCATCATTAACCTGCTTCAGGCCGGTGAGCTTCGCGCTTCCTGGATCGTACTCGTAATATTTGTCGTTGCAGGTATCTTTCTTCATGGCTTCCTCCAGTTGCGCCAAATGTCCATCACCGAATCGATTGAACAACGCCTTTTCGTCAATGCCTCTTTCGATTTCGCCTATCGCCTGCCCCGCGCTTCCTTCGACTCGGTCAAATCCAAGTATTTCCCTGAAGTCATGAACCGCTTCTTCGAAATCATGACCATCCAGAAAGGGGTTTCAAAACTATTGCTCGACTTTTCCACGGCGGCCATTCAAGTGCTGTTCGGTCTTTTGCTCCTATCGTTTTATCACCCGTTATTCATTCTTCTTGGATTGATA
The DNA here is from genome assembly GCA_046075945.1 of Flavobacteriales bacterium. GTDB lineage: Bacteria > Bacteroidota > Bacteroidia > Flavobacteriales_D > Sanyastnellaceae > JAIBBG01. The sequence goes on along the minus strand of JBJTRD010000389.1, from coordinate 2,254 downwards.
TTGGTCATTCTGATTGCCGCCATTTTCCGCCTAACCGGCAAAGAAGGCCTCAATAGCAGCCTGGAGGAAAGTAAGCACAAATTTGCCGTGGCTCACTGGCTGGAAGAGCTTTCACGCGCATTCACAACCTTCAAGCTGAGCGGCATCACTTCCATGCCGCTCGAGCAAACAGACCTGCATACTGCGCAATACCTCGACGCCCGCAAGCGCCATTTCTCGATACTGGTCATCCAGTATAAAGTACTTGTATTATTCAAAATACTGCTCGCCGCCAGCTTGATAATAGCGGGCAGTGTTTTGGTGATTAACGGCCAAATCAATATTGGACAGTTTGTCGCTGCAGAGATTGTGATTCTCATGATTATCGGCAGTGTCGAGAAAATCATTCTCAACATGAGCACTGTGTACGACGTACTTACAGCTCTCGACAAGGTGGGCAGTATTACCGATATTCAACTAGAACGCGAAGGCGGAATTGACATCCGCGAAACCCTACAAAAGCCAGGGGTCCACATCAAAATTTCAGACCTAAGCTACACTTTTTCTGATGCCAACACTCCCGTTATCCGAAACTTCAACCTCGAAGCACTGCCTGGTGAACGCTTGTGTATTTCCGGTGCAAACGGCACGGGTAAAACACTGCTCATGAAATTGCTTACGGGCTATTTCGCCGGGTTTACCGGAAGCATCACCATCAACGGGCTGCCCCTGGAAAACATAGACCTTACCACCTTGCGGGAGATAACCGGAGAAAATTTCGCCGACCAGGGAGTATTCAAGGGGACAGTAGTAGACAATATCACCTGCGGGCGAAAACACATCGATATAAACGAAGTGATGCACGCCGCGCGACTCGTGTTTTTGCACGACAGCATCACAACATTGCCGGAAGGATACCTCACACTGATTGACCCCGAAGGAAAAACCCTTTCCGGAGGCATGTTGCGGAAACTTGTACTTGCACGCTGCCTCGTGGGCAATCCGAGCCTCATACTTATGGAAGACAACCTGCAAGCAATTGTGCCGGACGAACGAATTCTGATTCTGAACAACATTATCCGGCACTTTTCCGGGTCCACTATTATCATCATCAGCAATAACCCTACTGTTCAGCAACTGACCACCCGCACTATAAACATGGTAAAAGTTTAAACCTCTCACATGCAAGAGCTGTCCGATCATATCATCCGGGAAAAAATCAAGCAGGAAGATTTTGTATCCTTTTCCAAAATAAAAGGTGGTAAAAACAACCGTGCATTAAAGCGACTTCTTTTTGGTATGCTCATAGTGCTGATTGTGGTGCTTTGTCTTCCCTGGACACAAAACGTGAGTGGCAATGGTCGGCTCACTTCGCTGAGGCCCGACCAGCGCCCACAATCCATTCAAACGGTTATTCCCGGTAAAATCGAAGAATGGTATGTAAAAGAGGGCGACCAAGTGATGGCCGGCGACACCATCATGCGCATATCGGAAATCAAAGACGACTACTTCGACCCGAATTTGCTGGTAAACGTGGAAGATCAGATAAAAAGCAAAGAATCCAGTGTTTCCGGTTACATGCAAAAAGTGGAGGCGCTTGATCGACAAATCGACGCGCTCAACGAAAGTGCAAAACTGAAGCGAAGTCAGCAGGAACTAAAAATCAAACAGTCGATTCTCAAAGCGCAAAGTGATAGCATGGAGTTCAGTGTTGCTGCTTCGAATGCCATCATCGCAAAGGATCAATATGAGCGCTTCAAGTCGCTTTTTGAAAAAGGACTTAAGTCAGAAACTGAATTGGAGCAGCGCGAAGTGGCTTATCAAAACGCTCGTTCAAAACAAGTCGAGAGCGAAAATAAATTACTCATTGCCAGACAGGAGCTCACAAATGCGCGCACAGAACTCAATACGATTGGTCAAGACTACCGTGATAAAATTTCCAAAGCCGAGAGCGATAAATTCTCGACGATGAGCATGTTGTATGACACCGAGGCACAAGTAACCAAGCTACAAAGTCAGTATGCGGGATACAGCCAGCGCAGCGGGTTTTACTTCATTACTTCACCGGCAGCGGGTTTCATCACTAGGGCTATTCAAACCGGTGTCGGAGAAACGATTAAGGAAGGAGACGAAATCGTAACATTGATGCCCTCCAACTATCAACTGGCCGTTGAACTCATGGTAAAACCAATCGACTACCCTCTTCTTTCGAACGGTCAACAAGTCCGTTTCATTTTCGATGTATGGCCTGCATTTGTATTCAGCGGCTGGCCGG
>JBJTRD010000388.1:0-7663 GCA_046075945.1 Flavobacteriales bacterium | reverse complement strand
CACTAAATCGCTATTTTTTTATTAATCAAAGAGGGGACACGGAGATTTAATAACTCTCTGTGTTCTCTATTATCTCTGTGGTTAGCATCGTTCAATCCCCGCTAGAACGATGTTTCTATCAAAGAAAAAGGGCCGTCTTTCGACAGCCCTTTCAATATCAAATAAGATTTTATTAGTTCGGACAGATAGTACCGTATGCTGAAATGAATATCAACAAGTCAGATACACCTACGAATCCATTACCATCCAGATCTGCAGGGCAATCGCTGATAACGTTACCGAAATCGCAAGAGCCATCATCAACAGCAGCAGTTGGATCGTAGTTAGTAGCTTGCTCGTATGTACAACCCGTGCATGATGAGAAGTCGCAAAGCGAACAATCACCCACCGTTGCGTTCGGATCGTAGTTACATGCTACAGCAATGGTACAACCAGGGATACAGCTAACACCGGCAGTGCTGAAGCCAACACCTGCAGGATCGTTTGCCGAACCATTCAAGATTCCGCCGGTAACACCAGTAAGCGTCCAGGTAATTTCACCATCGAATGTACCGCCACCAACGATAATAGTGTAGCAGCCATCTGCCAAGCAGAACGATGCGTTACCATTGGAACCTGCAGGCAAACCTGCAGTACCAGCAACGTTGCCACTACCGTCCAGAATTGTAGCAGTAGCTCCATTCCAACCATCACCAAACGAGTCGTTCATTATTAATGTAACGCAGTTGTCGTAACAACACTGAACTGGATCATTGATAAGCGCATTAGCATTGAAGTTACAAGCAGTTGCATCGGTACAACCGGCACATGAAGTGAATTCGCATGAACCATCGTCCGAAGTTGCAGCAGGATCATAGTTACAAGCAGTATCATCCGTACAACCACAAACTCCTGCACCTACAGTGAATGAGAATGTTCCGGTACCATTTGGATTTGTCGCGCTCACTATTACGTTACCCGCTTCGTCTGTCAAAGACCAGCCAGGCTCACCTGCAAAGGCTCCACCACCAACAGTGATGGTGTAACAACCATCTGCCAGGCAGAACACATCAAAACCTGCCGAAATACCGAAGTTACCGGTTACCGTGATACACTGAGCTTCGTCCAATGTACCTTCTGCCACTACGTTTCCGCTCAAATCACTGATTTCATAAGTGTTGTTGTTCCAACCATCACCAAATGAATCGGTCATGTCCAAACGAACACCGCTTTGACCTGCCGGACAGCTTACGCATGAGAAATAATCACAGTTGCCATCGTCCACATTCGCTGCAGGGTTGTAGTTACATGCACACTCTTCCTGGCAACCTGCCAACACAGGCTCACATGTGAACGAAAGGTTGAAGCTACCTTCAGTCAAATCATCCACTCCGTCACCGTTGGTGTCAACACCTCCGGCAGTGATATATACGTAGTACTGAGTGCCAACTGTAGAAACAAATCCTACAGAAGCATCGTCACCATCAAAGAAACCGCAACCTTCGTCTGTTGCATCATCGTCTTCTGAAATGACACATGTGTATGGACCGGCACAACCATTAGCAGAGCTAACAACTGTGATACGAGAATCAATTGGGGAACCGCATGTGCTGAGGTTTACAAACTGACCATCACCGGTGAATGAATACCAAACACCAATATCGCCTGCACCTACCGGGCAAACGATTGGAGCGCCGGTATTAGTAGCAGCACCGGTTGAACCTGCAATATCTTCACCGCATACTAGCGGCGTTGCATCCGCACACAAATCGTTCGGAGTGGTAGCACCGCAAGAAACGTATTCGCAAGAGCCATCATCGATTGTACATTCTGCACAGAAGTTACAAGCTGCAACGTCAATACAACCTATGTTCGCTAGTGCTACGTTCAGCACGAAGTCACCGCAGTTAACCGGATCTGAAGTAGTAACACAAACGTAATAGTTCGTATTTGGAGCCAAGCCAATGCCATATTCAACTGAGTTGAAAATGAATCCATCGAGTGGGTTACCATTAAAGCCAACGCCACCAACCAATGGATCCAAAGCCACGCAACCACCGGTACCGTCGAAGATACCAATACCTACGTCTGTTCCGTCAGCTGCGTCAGGGCCCTGGCCTGTACCATTGAAGAAAGAAATATCAAGTGCGTCAAAAGTTGATGAATTGATTACATACCAGATACCGTATTCAGTTCCGAAACCTGCCCATGGACCCATGGCATCGTCAGGATTTGCACAGCAGAGGTTACCCGGGAAATCAACGCCTGTCGGCAAAGGCAGTGCGTTTGCACAAACGTCATTGATTGGTGATCCGTTTGGACATTCAACACACGACATTTCGAGTGTGAAATCGATTCCTTGACCGGCACCAAACTCAGAAACCAACACGTAATAAGCAAAACCATTGATTGCTGTGAAAGAAATGCTCGACAAGAATCCTGTTGCACATCCGTCATCATTCTGAGTTACACAAACGGGTGTCGCACAATCACCTGTAAACACGTGAATTTTAGTATCACCGGCTGTACCTCCGCAGGTGCTGAGGTTAACCAATTCACCGGTTCCGATGAAAGTATACCATACGCCCGGAGAAGTAACCAGGTTAGTTGCATCGCAGCTAACTGCAGAAGGGTCATTGTTCGCATTCGCAGTTGAGCCGTTCACAATTTGACCGCAACCAATCGGGGTTGCATTCGCACAGTCATCGTTCACAGGAGGGCAAACGCACGAACCGTCGTCGGTAGTTGCATTTACGTTGTAGTTATTACACACCGGGTTAGTACAGCCGGGGATAACACACGAAGAACCACCCCATGGGAAACCGATACTCATTCCTGCACCACCTTCAGCCACAACCGCACCTGAAATACTGGTGATCGTCCAAGATACCTGAGCAGGTTGGTTTCCTTCCGTAGTAATCATTGTGTAACAACCGGGAGCCAAGCAACCGCTGATTGTACCTGATCCACCACCATCGAGACCATCTGTATTGATGAGCGCGCCTGAAGCAGCGTTAACGAGTGTCCATGTAGCTCCGCCCCAACCGTTGTTGGCTGAGTCAAACATATTTACTGTATACAAGCTTTCACCACCGCTACAAACGAGGCAGCTGCCATCGTCACATTGTGCTGTAGGATCAAAGTTGTTAGCGTTAGGATTTGTGCAACCCGATGTGAAGCCACCCAGCGCAATGATGAGGGTACCGCTACCTCCGGCAGCAAGTGTTCCGGTCGCTTCAACGTTTCCGTTTTCATCTGTTATTGTAAAGGTGTTACCATTCCAGCCATCACCGAATGTATCGGTCATTACCATTTGGAATCCACAACCGGGAGTAACACAAAGGTTTCCATTGAAAGGAGCACCACCTGTAGCTACTACAGCTCCGGATGCATCGAGAAGCTGCCATCCAACTTCGCCTTGAAATGCTCCACCGCCTACGACCATGTTACGGCATGAACCAAGGCAACATGAACCGTCGTCGGTAATTGCGTCCGCTGAGTAGTTACATGCGGCAGGGTTCGTACAGCCATCAGTATCCAAATCACAGATTACGTTCAGCTGGAAGTTACCTGCACCTGCAGCATAGCCACCCACGCGAATGAGGTAGGTTGTACCTCCTGTAGCAGTGAATGTCACTGTTGACAGAAGACCTGTGCCGGAGTCATCATCTCCGCCTACACAGCCCAACGCGCCACATGTACCTGTATAAATGTGTAATTTGGTATCATAATCACTTGCGCCCTCCGTATTAACGGTAACAGTGCCGTTGGCAGGAGCAGTGAAGACGAACCACCATTGACCATTGGTACCCACCGCAGTTCCACAAAAAGGAGCACCCGAAGTAGCATTGTCATTCGTAATACCGACAGTGGAACCGAAATACGTGTCACCACAGTTAATGCCCACAGGCGAGTCGCAGGTGAACTGAGCCGAGGCAGACCCCCAACAAAGCGAAGCGACAATCATTAGAAACGAACCTAATCTCGTAAAAGTTTTCATCAAAAATCTGGTTTTGGTTAATACACTCAACTAATTCAAAAAAGCATCAGATTAAAATCTGTACGTGCACTTTATATTCCATCTCAGCAACATAAAACTTTCAAATCCTTAGACAAGATTTTTTGGCTGCAAGTAGTTCAACGGTCAAAAAAGTGAGCGCAAGATATACGAAGAACGATACGCACAAAAAAAATCGGCAGAAAAAATTTCCTCTTGCTTGTAAACGTGGCAACAGACCTTGGCTATCAGCGCCCCCACATGTCTGCATGCCAACTCTTATGAAAGGGCACAATCAGCTTTTCGCGCAATTCACCGAGTGTTCGAACGGTTGTATCAAAAACTCGTGTCTCGTCATTCACAATCAACGCCTTACGCATAGCCCAAAATTGGTGCAGGGACGATTCTGCCCAACCCGAAACACTTTCGTATAGGACAATGGTGCGCTGAAAAAAATCCAGCCTCATGCTTTCGGACAGGTCCTTTACAAATTGAACAGATTTATCTATTCCACAGCCGGATGCCGGTGCCGTCTGCTCGTCAAGCGCAATGACGATAAATCGCTGATGTAAAACTTCTATAGCGGCATCCATATTCGCACCATGAGAGGTCCAGCTCTCCATGAATACTTGTCCGCTTTGCTTTATTAACTCGACTTCCTCCTCAGTCAGATAGCGCTCCGCCTGGTAAAGCCAAATCCTTGAATGATCTGCAAGCCGATTAAGTTCTTTCATTCCGTTGTGTGTGTTAGAGTTGAATTCCAAAGCCGAATTGCCGGCCCTATAATCATGGATGGGACAATGGATTGCAGCGCGCCTATAACCTTTCTGCTGAAAGCATAAGCCTCCGCCTTAACATCTATCAAACTTCCAAAGGCATAAATACCAAAAGCTATCACAACTAAAATGGCATAGGTCCACAACACAAACCGCGTTATTGAATATTTCGATTGAATGATGGATAGGATAACTATGTTGACAAACGCAAATAAAACCAATGAAACTGCGGTGATCAACCATTTCATCCGGGCGAGTTCACCTTGATTGAATCGATAGAAGAAGGCCACAGTTGTGTGGTTATGATAATAATCGAAGGGGGCATCAATACGACGCTCTTCCACCAACAATTGTCTTTCTGATGCACTCAGAGTATCATAGTCGGAAATAGCAGCCCCCTGCTCAATGAGGTAATTGACACTTATTTTAATCTTCTCCTGAAAAAAACCGAGAGCAAAAGCGAAAATCAAGACTGAAATCAAAAGGATAGCAGTTCTCATGCGGCTACTTTCTTCTTCGCAAAAGGCGAAAATTTCTGAACCCAGATAATCCACAATGCAAACACATAGCTATATACGATTATCGTGAATGTGTAGTCATGATTGAACGCCAGCCAATCTTCGTTGATGCTCATAATTACAGCGAGTGCTGCTACACGCAGAACGTTCAGATAAAAAACAGTGAAGGCCCCTAAAGGTATGAACCATAGTTTGTGTTTGATTGGGCCCGGAAATGCCACCACAAAAAAGATAAAAAGAACATAGAGAACCACACCATCGCACGGAGCCCCTACCGTAACTCCCTTGTAACCCTCAACCCCCACGTGCTCGCGAAAGGCGATGTCAAAGCCGGAATAATCAATTGTTTCGTATCCCGCTACCTGCAATGATTTTTCTGCCCAAACAACGATTTGATCTACTGCTATTTTGTCAAAAGCAGTATGCTTGTGCAAATAGAACTCGTATGTGAAATACCAAGTAAGGTATAGGAGTGAAGCCAGAAAAATAAACCGGACAAATGGATTACCCTTGAGCTGGTTTAGCATCAATTAATTCTTGCGGGACAAATCATACGTCTTTTTACCGCCGTATGCCAGGCCTGCAGCAATAAGAAGGCTAACTCCTCCATCAATCGGACATGGAGGACCACCGAAAGGACCACCGCATGGGGGAGCAGGTGGTGGTGGTGGTGGTTGCGCAACAACTTCTGCAAAATATCCGCTGCATAGGATCAGAAACAAGGCAACCAAAAAGATGTATGACTTCCGCATGATTTAAAATTTTCATAGCAAAAATAAACTTTTTCGTGATTGAAAAAAATAAAACGGCCTTCAAAGGCCACTTTTAACTCCTAATTGGAGTGAGCAGTTATATTTGCAATCACTCTTCATCACGAAAAGTACCTATGTCCAACACCAACTCTGCTCCTCAAAAAACCAACTTTTTGGATGCTGATGACTTGAGACCTATCATCAAGTTTATCAACAAAAATTGGTACTTGATGATTCTTTTCTCGGGCATAGGTTGGTTATTTGCGATGTTCTACACCCATAGACTTCCCAACGTTTATGCGGCCAAAACAGAAATTCTTCTGAAATCTTCCGAGACGTACGATTACCAAACTCAAATCTATAAAGACATTGGATATTACTCTTTGATGCAAGACATCACCAATCAAAAGAGGATTCTGAGTTCGTATGACATGATTGGAAAAGTGATGGACAGGGTAGATTTCACTCACAACTACTATCTGGTTGGTCGCGTGAAAACAGAGCAAGTCGATCGCTTTGCATATTTCGATGTTTTTTGTGACTGGCGGATGCTGGACAAGAGGCTGTATGGTAAACCCTTCACATTAAAAATAATCGACCTCACCAAGTACACCATTAGCTACGTGCTCAATGGCAACAAACTAACACACGAGTTTGAATTTGGTAAAGAGAATGTGGATGTAAACTTCACAATTAAAGTCGATTTACTGCCGCGCGTCGATGAGGTAAATCTAAAAAGTATCCAAGAGCAAAATTTCCAGTTTACGGTTCAACATCCGGATGTACTCATCGATCAACTGCGCGCCGGTCTGAAGATTGAGAATCAGGAGATGACAAGTATTCTGACGCTCACCATGAAGGACATGCTCGAAAGCAGAGCGAAAACCTTCCTCGACACCTTGGCGGGAGTTTACCTGGAGTTCACCTTGCAAAATCAGCTCGTGGTGAACGAAAAGACGGAAGACTATATTGATAAGCAACTGGATGGGGTGATGCTTCTGATGGATTCGCTTGAAAGGCTGATAGATAATTTTAAAGCCAGCCAGAATATTCTAGACCTCGACAAAGAGCAGGAAAAAGCTTTTGCTGTTTTGGAGCAAACAGAAAAAGACGAGCGTAACCTGGAGTTGCGGGAAAATGCATTAGCTGCTCTAGAAGAATTTTTGGTGAAAGAGAGCGATATGTCCGTGATACCTCCACTCAACTTACTGCAAGAGGAAGATCAAGCGCTGACTGCTTTGGTGAAGGACCTCTTTAATCTGAGACAACGGAGAACAGAACTTCTCGTTGACATGAAACCCACCGACCGAAGGGTTCAAAAAATTGATTCGGTGGTAAAAACCATTCGAAGCAGCATCTTTCGATATACTACCGATAATAAGAAGCAAATTCAAAAGCGTATTCAGGATGTAAGGGCGCAGCACAATGCAGCGGAAAGCGAGCTCAGAGGCATTCCTCGTTCGCAACGTGATCTTCTAAGTATAGAACGTAAGCTCAATGTGAACGAAGGGCAATACACCTTCCTTCTTCAGAAAAAAGCAAATACCGTCATTGCGCGTGCGGGCATCATTCCACAAACGAGTATCATTGAATCGGCCAGAAGCCTGGGTGTAGTCGGACCCGAGAAATCAGGAACGATAT
>JBJTRD010000387.1:0-2241 GCA_046075945.1 Flavobacteriales bacterium | reverse complement strand
ATAGTAGGCGGGGGAATGACCTTGAACGCAGGAAAACGGGGGTACCTGAAAGCAGAGTATGTTGATTGTTGTATGAAACCAGCGCGGATGTGAGGTGATGTGCGTGCTTCACGGACGGAATTCGCCATTAATTCGCGAATTCCTTCGCGTTTCGCTTGCGGTCGTTTTCGTTGAGGTAGATTTTGCGCAGACGCAAACTCTTGGGTGTAACCTCTACGTATTCGTCGTTCTGAATGTATTCTAAGGCTTCTTCCAGCGTGAATTTAATAGCAGGAGCAAAACGTGCTTTGTCATCGCTACCGGCAGCTCGGAAGTTGGTGAGCTGCTTGGCCTCGGTGAGGTTTACTACCAAATCATTGTCGCGTGTATGCTCACCTATTACTTGTCCCATATAAACCTCTTCATTGGGATCCGCGAAGAATCGTCCGCGGTCTTGCAGGTTGCTGATGCGGTAAGCGGTTGTGGTACCATTGTCCATACTGATGAGCGATCCGTTGTTGCGGCCTCCCAGGTCGCCTTTCCACGACTGATATTCTTTGAAACGGTGCGCCATGATGGCCTCTCCTTGTGTAGCCGTGAGCATATATGAACGCAACCCGATGATACCACGCGAGGGTATTTCAAACTCGAGTTGTGTGCGATCGCCTTTCTGCTCCATGTTTTTCATTTCGCCCTTACGACGGCTAACGGCTTCGATAGCGGTGCCAGCCATTTCGCTCGGTAAGTCGATGGTCAATTCTTCAACGGGTTCGTTCTTTATTCCATCGATGTGCTTCACGATAACCTGTGGTTGTCCGATTTGTAATTCGTAGCCTTCACGACGCATGGTTTCGATGAGTACCGACAGGTGCAAAACACCGCGGCCAAATACCATAAAACGGTCGGCCTTATCGGTTTCCTGCACACGCAATGCGAGGTTCTTTTCCAGCTCGCGCTCCAGGCGTTCCTTGATGTGGCGGCTCGTTACAAACTTTCCCTCTTTACCAAAGAAAGGGGAGTCGTTGATGGTAAACAACATGCTCATGGTGGGCTCATCCACAGCAATCGTAGGCAATGCTTCCGGATTTTCAAAGTCGGCGAATGTGTCGCCAATTTCAAACTCTTCCAATCCGTTGATGGCGCATATGTCGCCGCTCTTCACCGATTCTACTTTACGCTTACCAAGGCCTTCAAATACATACAATTCTTTGATGCGTCCTTTCACCACCTTGCCCTCTTTTTTCACGAGTGAAATAGGCATACCCGATTTCAATTCGCCGCGGTGCAATTTGCCGATGGCCATGCGACCGGTGAAGGATGAATAGTCGAGTGAGGTCACCAGAAGCTGCGGCGTTCCTTCGCGCTCGAGCGGAGCCGGGATATGTTCAATTACCATGTCGAGCAGAGGCTCAATGGTGTCGGTCTTTACTTTCCAGTCGTGGCTCATCCAGCCGTTCTTTGCCGCGCCATAGGCTGTCTGGAAGTCTAGCTGTTCTTCGGTGGCGCCCAGGTTGAACATGAGGTCGAATACGGCCTCGTGCACTTCATCGGGGGTGCAGTTTTCTTTATCTACCTTATTGATAACCACGATTGGCTTTAGTCCGAGTTGAATGGCCTTTTGCAAAACGAAACGAGTTTGCGGCATCGGACCTTCGAACGCATCAACTAGGAGCAACACGCCTTCGGCCATGTTCAATACGCGCTCCACCTCTCCTCCGAAGTCACTGTGACCCGGAGTATCGATAATATTAATCTTGTGACCCTTGTACTGAATGGAAACGTTTTTCGCCAGAATGGTGATACCGCGTTCACGCTCGAGGTCGTTGTTGTCGAGAATCAAATCGCCTGTTTGTTCGTTTTCACGAAACAACATAGCGGTGTGAAGCATCTTGTCTACCAGCGTAGTCTTTCCATGGTCAACGTGGGCGATTATGGCGATATTCCTTAGTTTTTGCATACGAGCTTTTTAAAATCGGGCGCGAAAGTACGGAGGAAAGCAGGTGTTTCGACAGAATAGTTCGATCGGGGTACTGAGGACTGGGGAGTGGGTACTGTTTACTTGTTACTATTTACCATTTACTGGTTACTTGAATCAAAGCATTCATACCAGCGAAAGCCAGCACTTGAACAGAAAGTTTTCGAAACGTGATGTAATTACCTCTTTATAAGCGTGTTAACATTTCATTAACCTTAAAGGGGTCTTATTTGTTTTGCTAACAACAGATTGTGTGTAATTTCGCGCCCGCTTTCAAAAACGATTCG
>JBJTRD010000386.1:0-5461 GCA_046075945.1 Flavobacteriales bacterium | reverse complement strand
CAATCTTCTGGTTGGCATACTCCTCCCGAATCAGCTGAACAATCTGATCATCCGTATACCGCACCATTCGTTCGCCGGTTTCATAGCTGTAGGCATCGGAAGCGCGCGCATAGAGCAGTCGCATAAAGTCGTAAATCTCAGTGATGGTTCCTACAGTAGAGCGTGGGTTGCGGCTTACGGTTTTTTGTTCGATAGAGATTACAGGAGAAAGACCATTTATTTTATCGACATCGGGCCGCTCCATTTCGCCAATGAATTGTCGGGCGTATGCCCCAAACGTCTCTATGTAACGTCGCTGCCCTTCAGCATAAATAGTGTCGAAGGCGAGCGACGATTTTCCGCTTCCGCTCAAACCGGTAATGACCACGAGTTGATTTCGAGGAATCGTTACATCAATATTCTTGAGGTTGTGCTCTCGGGCACCGATAATCTCAATGTGTTCCTCTGCTGTTTGCATGGAACAAAGATGCGCTTATAGCAAGTTCATCACTGATTTTGAAATCAAGATTTAGTTAACACATTGTGTCGGCATGGAACACCGGAGGTAATGAATTTCAGATCGCTTAAGTGAATGCTCTGCCTGCGCCAGGCATTGCAATTACGTATATTCGCGGTCGAAAATTGCACCATGTCCTCCGGATCCAATCGACTCATAGGCATTGACGTAGCGTATACAATCTCTCTGATAGGTTGTGTATTATATGGTTATGCTTTTACCATTGGTGATTTGGTTCAGAACTCGTTAACTCATACCAAGTTCAATGTTTTTCTGGATGTTTTCCCAACAATTTTCTTTTTTCTGAATGGCTTTACCGTTACGCTCACCATGCGCGATCGTCGCATTAGCAATCGAAAGCTGTTGAGCTATTCAGGCAAAAGAGGTTCGGTGCTAATGCTCATTGGCCTCATATTTTGCGCCATCTGGCCTATGAATATTCTGATTGCATCGGGTATGATGTTTTTGGTAGTGCCCTTTGTAGCCCAATGGAACAACGTGCTTATTCGTGTTATCACATTGTTGACCATCGTATTCGGAATATCGTTGTTGTATATCGATGTGCCAACGCATACAACCTACTCCACCCCTTCACTGGGCGGCGGTGAAATTTACAATGGGCTGGGCTTTATGTTTTTTAATGGGTATTACTCACCACTTCCATGGGTGGTTTTCTTCTTCGCCGGACTCATTTATGGTCGCACGGAAATACGCCCAAGAGGGTGGCTACCTCCTTCCAGCATTGTAGCCATTGGAATGATTGTCATCAGCTTCTTCATTAATCGCTATGCGAAAGTGCTGGATACGGATGCACTGTTATTGCGTCGCTCTGACTTGTTTTTCATGAATGTGCGATTGTTATTCCCTGCGTTTTGTATTTATGGCATAGGGGTTACGATTCTATTCGTAAACGCGTGTATTTACTTTTTTAGAAAGCTTTCAAACCCCAAAGCCCTGCGTTTTTTCCAGACCATATCCTCTATGAAATACAGTGTGGTACTGTTTTACACATTGATAGGTGTGATAACGATCGGAGCATCGAACGTGCAATTTTTTTCTAAACGCCTGGCGTTGATTTTTTATGTGATTCTGGCAACGTCGCTCACATTCTACTTGCCGTTTGTTTGGAGAAAAAGAGTTACAGAGAAAGGTCCTATGGAATACTTTGTCAAGCGTATTTCAGGCTCCGCCAAGAAATGAGTTTTCGCTTCCAACACCACACGCTCTTCTTTCATAAACCCGCAAAAACATCGCGCGATGTTCTTACTCAACGCGACGTTTACTATGTTCAATGTACTTCCGATGATGGGGCGGTGGCCGGTTTGGGTGAATGTGCTCCTATCTGGGGGTTGAGTCCCGAGTCCAAAGCTGAAGTAGAGCGAACACTTTCTGGTTGGAACAACATCCTTCAGCAACCTGAACAAGTTGCGGATGTTTTTAATCGAATATCATCCCTCCGATTTGCTGTTGAAACTACGCTGCGTGATATGGCTTCGGGAGGAGCGATGCAGCCGTTCGATGCGGATCTGAAGCGCTCCATTCCGATCAATGGACTCATTTGGATGTCGGACGCTGCGTCGATGTTGCTTGAATGCCGAGAAAAGGTCGAGGCCGGATTTACGACCATAAAGTTTAAGGTGGGGGCGCTCGACTTTGAAGAGGAGCTTCGTTTACTGCAGAAGGTTCGATCTGAATTTGCCGAGCGCAATCTCGAAATTCGATTGGATGCCAATGGAGCGTTCACACCTGAAAATGCTGTTGAGAAATTGGATGCGCTTTCCACATTTCGCATTCACTCCATCGAGCAGCCCATCAAGGCCGGTCAGCGCGAAGCAATGGCGCACCTTATTGAAAAATCGCCCATGGCAATTGCGTTGGATGAAGAGTTGATCGGTGTGCATGCGCTCGGAGAAAAACAGAAATTGATAGGTGAAATTCGGCCACATTACTTGGTATTAAAGCCCACGCTGCACGGAGGTTTTAGCGGGTGCGATGAATGGGTGACGCTGGCTGAAGAAATGGGTATCGGTTGGTGGGCAACCTCGGCACTCGAATCGAATGTAGGATTAAATGCCATCGCTCAATGGGTGCTCACGAAGCATGTTACGATGCCGCAGGGCTTGGGCACAGGAAGTTTGTTTAGTAACAACATACAGTCGCCGTGGGTCGTAGAAAATGGATTTTTACGATACGATGATAAACTTAGATGGAATCTTAAATCAATCTTTCCATGAACATTCACCCTAATTTTTCATACAACGGGCGTTCGATGGCCGTTGAAGAATGGAAAACCTTGCTCAATGAAATGGCGCAATCGTCGGAGTCGTGGGAGCAATCGCATGCTCGGTTTATGTTGAACTGGTTCGACAGTGCGGATAGTATAGAGGTTCAGACCTCGGGTTCGACGGGTGCACCCAAAACTATGAGGGTACTAAAGTCGGCCATGGCTGCTAGTGCGCTCATGACGGCTCAGTATTTCCAGTGCTTCGAAAACACACATGCTTTGCTGGTATTGCCATCGTCGTTTATTGCAGGGAAAATGATGCTGGTGCGCGCCATGACTCAAGGTTGGAAGTTGACGGCCGTTGAGCCCGTTTCGCAACCACTCGGGCACATCACGCAAGCATTCGATTTTGCGGCCTTTACTCCGATGCAACTTTCGGGACTGACGGAGAAACAATTGCAACTGTTGAGCACGTTCGGAACTGTGATTGTTGGTGGTGCGGCAATTCCCGAAAAGGTTCGTCAATCGTTGGAAGGATGTAGTGGTAATCTCTATGAAACCTATGGTATGGCCGAAACATTGAGTCATGTGGCTATTCGTTCCATTGGCTCGGCAGAAGAAGCCTTTAAGGCATTACCGGGAGTCACATTTACAGCGGATGAGGCCGGTCGGCTTCGTATCGATGCGCCCCATCTTTCAAATGAAACGTATCAGTCGCGCGATGTTGTGCGAATAATTAGCAATACGTCGTTTGCATATTGCGGCAGATACGATCGTGTAATCAATAGTGGGGGCATAAAATTGTTTGCCGAGGCCATCGAACAAAAGATTTCCACGCTAATTGAGTTGCCGTTTTATGTCACTTCACACCCCGACGAAGCGCTGGGGCAGCGTGTGGTCTTGTACGTTGAGACCGAGCGGGCCATGGACCCCGACGAATGGAGGGAAAAACTGCGCACGGTGCTCGATAAATTCGAAGTTCCCAAGGAAATTATTTCGTTGAAAACATTGGAGCGAACCCCTTCCGGGAAAATTATTTTCAATTCGTAATCAGTATGGAAATCGTATTTGCAAGTGCCAACGAGCACAAAGTGCAAGAGGTAGCGCACAAGTTGGGGGGCATTTGGAAACTGAAAAGTTTGAATGCCATCGGTTGTACTGAAGAGATTCCTGAGACAGGCGCTACGCTCGAAGAAAATGCACGGATGAAGGCTCGCTATGTTTGGGAAAACTACGGCGTGGATTGTTTTGCCGATGATACCGGGCTTGAGGTAGAAGCACTCGGCGGCCGTCCGGGAGTGTATTCTGCGCGCTATGCGGGTCCGCAAAGAAATGCAGCTGATAATATGGCACTGCTACTTCAAGAACTTTCGGGACATACGAATAGGAGGGCACGTTTTCGCACCGTCATCTGTCTCATCATCGGCGGTGAAGAGCACCAGTTCGAAGGTGTTGTCGAGGGTGTTATTCTCAATCAACCTCGAGGCACCGAAGGGTTTGGCTACGACCCGGTGTTCGTGCCCGAGGGAAGGGCGAGCACTTTTGCCGAAATGACATTGAGTGAAAAGAATATGCTTAGCCATCGAGGGCGAGCGCTGCAGAAGCTTGCTGCTTTTTTAGTAATGGAGTGATTGCATATTCCATAAAAGGCCTACATTCGTTTGAACAAAAAACCAAAACCAAATCACCATGGAATTCATTAATGGAAATTTAATTCTCGTTGCTGTCATTGTTATACTCGTATTGAAGGGAGTAGTCGTAATACAGCAAGGCATGATGGGCGTTGTTACCGTATTCGGAAAATACCGCAGGGTATTATCGCCCGGTCTCAATTTTACGATTCCGTTTATTGAAAGCGTTTTCAAGAAAATAAGTACACAAAATCGCAGCGTGGAAATGGAGTTCCAGGCCGTTACGTTCGACCAGGCCAATGTCTATTTCAAGTCCATGTTGTTGTATTCGGTAATGAGTGGTGAAGAGGAGGTTATCAAGCGAGTAGCCTTCAAGTTCATCGATGAGCGCAGTCTGATGCAGGCACTGGTACGCACCATTGAAGGAACTATTCGCGCATTTGTGGCAACTAAGAGGCAGGCAGAAGTGCTTGGCTTGCGCAATGAAATTGTAGAGCACGTGAAGGCCGAGATTGACAACCGCTTGGAAGAGTGGGGGTATCATTTGCAGGATTTACAAATCAACGACATCACCTTCGATGAGGCCATCATCAAGTCGATGGCGCAGGTGGTTGCATCGAATAATTTGAAGGCCGCCGCCGAAAACGAAGGTCAGGCTTTGTTGATTACTAAAACGAAAGCCGCCGAGGCTGAAGGTAACGCTATTAAAATTGCGGCACAGGCCGAGCGTGAAGCAGCTCAGATGCGTGGACAGGGAGTAGCATTGTTCCGCGAAGAAGTAGCGCGCGGTATGCAAAATGCAGCTCGCGAAATGCAGCAGGCCAATCTCGATACTTCGGTGATAATGTTCAGTATGTGGACCGAGGCTGTGAAAAACTTTGCAGAATATGGCAAGGGCAATATAATATTTCTCGATGGCTCACCGGATGGTATGGAGAAGGTGATGAAGCAAATGATGGGAATGAATAAGATGATGGATAGGAAGTAGGAGGTGCGAGTGGCGAGTGGCGAGTGGCGAGGTATTAAGATAGAGCTAGGAAAGATATAAAAGAAGTGCCTTTCAATGGTGCGGGTTTTAAGCGAAGCGCAACCCGTGCCGAAACTTGCTCT
>JBJTRD010000385.1:0-2167 GCA_046075945.1 Flavobacteriales bacterium | reverse complement strand
GCAGCATTTGCGGAAACTTAACTTGGCATTAGCCATGTGATTTTCGAGAGAAATGCAGTAAACGCATGCGATGGTTTCGGCACAGACCCCTTCACCATTTCACTATTTCACTACTTCACCATTTCGACTTGCGAACTACTTCTTCCAGTTCTCGGCCATTTTAATGGCTTCATACAAGTTGATAACTCCACCTGTGATGCTCATCTCGCTAAAGCGTACTGTCTTGGTTTTGTAAATGCGCGGTGGAATTTCGGAAGACTCATTTTTCTTTTTCCCGATAAAAATGCGCGCGAAGAATTTGCCTACAGCTTTGCGTTCAACCGTGCGTTCCATTTTCACTTTGCCGTAGTCCACTGCGCTCTTCATCATGATAGCCTTCACATCGGTGGCCGATAAGTTGGGGTAATAGCTCATGATGGTAGCTGCTACACCGCTTGCGACAGGCGCCGCCATGCTGGTGCCGCTGTTGTCTTTGTATTTGTTGCCGGGGATGGTGCTGTATATGTCAACGCCCGGTGCAAATACATCTACTGACTTCTTTCCATAGTTCGAGAAATCGGCAGTCAATGCTTCGACAATAGGGCCGCTTGCACCGATTTCCAGCCATGTGCTGCAAACACCGCCATCGGCATAGGTGTCTTTTGGGAAATTGGGTTGTACATCGATGTCTTTAGAATCGTTACCGGCAGCGTGAACCAATAAGACGCCTTTGCTTTCGGCGTATTTGGCAGCTTCATCGACGGCCGATTTTCCGGGCGAGAAGCTTTTGCCAAAACTCATATTGACGACACGAGCGCCATTATCGACCGCATAACGGATAGCATTGGCGACATCTTTATCGCGCTCGTCGCCTTCCGGAACGCAACGAATAACCATGAGTTTTGCGCTTCCGCAAATGCCGTCCATACCGATGTTGTTCCAAACGGCACCAACAATTCCGCCTACGTGAGTTCCGTGTTCGGCCTCCGGGCCATCGATGTGGTTGTTGCCATAATGACGTTCGTTGATGTCGCTGTAATTGTCGCCCACCATACTGCGCGGATCGAAGTCGAGATTCAATTGATAGTCGGTTTGGGTTTGATAGTATTTACGGCCTTCTTCAATTTGAGCATTGATATCATCTTTCATTGACATGATGATGAAGCCCTTGGCGGCAGCAAGAAATTCATCGTCTGTTTCTATTCCCTCCACTTCTATGACCGTGTAGTTTTCCTTGCCAAGGTGCTCCTTGATTGCGTCTTTGGCACCTGCGGCGAACTGTTCTATCATAGCAATTTGCATCAGTCCGCCTTGTGCTTCTTCCATACGGCGCTCATATTCAGCCTTCATTTTGATGTAATGCTCATAATCCGCTTTGTCGGCCTTGGCTACTTGCGAAGCATCGGTTACTTTCTCGAATCGAGCTTTCTCGATACGGAAAATTCGCGTGAACTCGAGGTTGTCGGCCGAAACATCGCCACCGGGCCCACCAATGAAGCTCCAGCCGTGCACATCGTCGACATAGCCATTTTTATCATCGTCTTGGCCATTGCCGGGAACTTCGTCTTGGTTCACCCAGATATTTTCACGCAGGTCCTCATGAAATGATTCTGTACCGCTGTCAATGATGGCCACTACAACAGGCGTGGCTGTTTTGTTCTTTAAGAGTTCATTGTATGCGCGAATAGCACTAACTCCCACGGGACCATCGGCCGAGGCATCGAGCATATGCCATTGATTGATATCCTTAACTGAAGGTACTGCAGGCTTACTTTGAGCCCAACATGTAGTGGATGCAGTGAAAGCTACTGCGGCTATGAGAGCATTTTTCATGACGCGAATTAACGCAGGTATTTCGGGGAATGATGTGCTCTATGAAAAATTGTGAATAATCCAAAGTCTTCAACAGCAGCAGGATTCAACTTGCGGGTGAAGTTACATTTGCGTCATGAACTCAATGCAGGCCAAGAAAGACGCCTTCGAACGACTCCTGATTATCATGGACGAGCTTCGGGCGCAATGTCCGTGGGACAAAAAGCAAACACTCGAAAGCCTCCGACATTTAACCATTGAAGAAGTGTACGAGTTGGGTGATGCCATTATCAAGGGCGAGCTACAGGAGTTGAAAATGGAGATTGGCGACATCTTGTTGCACATGGTGTTTTACGCCAAAATAGCCAGTGAACAG
>JBJTRD010000384.1:0-2604 GCA_046075945.1 Flavobacteriales bacterium | reverse complement strand
CGCCCACAGTATGCGCTTCACCTTGGAGTAAGCAGCAAGTATCGAACGTATTTGTTTCTCCGGTAACGGGTACAATTGTTCCACACGAGCTACCGCCATGTTCTTGCCTTCACCCCGCTTCTCCTTTTGCTCGAGAATATCATAATAAACTTTACCCGAGCACAGCACCAGTGTGTCGACATCTTTCGCTTGCACGGATGCATCATCTATCACCTCCATGAAGGTGCCCTTAGACAATTCTTGAAGCGTTGAAACCGCTTTGGGATAGCGCAATAGTTTTTTCGGAGTGAACACAACTAGGGGCTTTCGATACGAAGCATGCACCTGACGACGCAACAAGTGGTAGTGATTCGCGGGCGTGGTCGGATTGCAAACGATGATATTCAACTCGGCACACAGCTGAAGGAAACGCTCCATGCGCGCTGAACTGTGCTCACTGCCCTGACCTTCATAACCGTGTGGCAAGAACAGCGTAATGCCATTCATAGTGCGCCACTTGTCTTCAGCGGCCGATATAAATTGGTCGATGATGATTTGTGCTCCATTATTAAAATCACCGAACTGTGCTTCCCAAATCGTGAGTCCGTTCGGCGTTGCAAATGCATAGCCGTAGTCGAATCCGAGCACACCATATTCACTCAACAACGAATTGTATACAGTGAATTTCGCTTGTTTGTCGCTGATGGTATTCAGCGTAATAATCTCCTTCTCCTGGTCCTCGTCGGTCTTCACAACCGCATGGCGATGCGAGAAAGTGCCTCTCTCAACATCCTGCCCACTGATGCGGACCGGGTGCCCTTCTTCGAGCATCGTTCCGTATGCAAGGAGTTCACCCATTGCCCAATCGAGCTTATTCTCTTCAATCATCTTCAATCGATCGGCAAATACCTTGGCTGTTTTGGCAATAAATTTCTCTCCTGCTGGAAGCGTGCTGATGGTCGTTGCAATTTTCTTCAATCGCTTCTCATCCATTCGCGTATCCACTGGTTCGGCAAGGTCAGCCACTGTTGCTCTATTGAAACCCTTCCAGGTTTCTTCAAGGAAGTGCTTCACGTGGGCCATTTTCATGCCCTTGGCAATTTCCAGTTTGGTATCGAGCATACTTTCAAACTGACGCTTTATACCATCAGCAAACTCCGAATCAATAGAACCCTCGGCAATCAACTGATTCATATAAATCTCGCGCAACGATGGATGAGAAGCAATCAACTTGTACAATGAAGGCTGCGTAAACTTAGGCTCATCGCCCTCGTTGTGGCCGTATTTGCGATAACCCAATAAGTCAACGAATACGTCCATATGAAACTTCATGCGGTATTCGAGCGCTATTTTCATGGTTTCAATAACCGCCTCTACATCGTCGGCATTGACGTGGAAAACAGGACAAAGCGTCGTTTTCGCCACATCCGTGCAATAGGTGGAAGAGCGACCATCGAGATAATTGGTGGTGAAACCCACTTGATTGTTGGTCACAATGTGAACCGTTCCTCCAGTGCGATAGCCATCGAGCAGTGCCATTTGCACTACTTCATACACAATGCCTTGACCTGCAATGGCCGCATCGCCGTGCACGAGCACCGGAACAATTTTATCTTCTGAATGGAGGTAGTGATCAATTTTCGCACGCGACAATCCTTCAACTACGGGGTTCACCGCCTCCAGGTGAGAGGGGTTGGGGCAAAGTGTTAGGTGCACTTGGTTGCCACTCGGAGTTACTACATCGTTGGAATAACCATAGTGATATTTCACATCGCCATCAAAATTATCGGAATCTTCAAACTCAAGGCCTTCGAATTCGGCAAATACCTGCTCCTGCGGCTTACCCATAATATTGGTGAGAACGTTGAGCCTTCCGCGGTGCGCCATACCTATTACGAATTCTTTCACGCCCATGTCGCCACCCAGTCGCACCATGTAATCCATGGCAGGCACCATAGCCTCGCAACCTTCCACGCTGAAACGCTTTGCGCCTACAAACTTGCGGTGAATGTATTGTTCGAATAAGGAAGCCTTGCTTGCCATTTCCAGAAACTGCTTCTTTTCTTCCAGCGCAAACGTTGGCTTGTTGACAGCTTCGATGCGCTCGCACAACCATTGCACACGCTCGGGCGATCGCACGTACATGTATTCAACGCCAATATGCTTGCAATAGCAATTGTTGAGGTGCGCAAGAATATCACGAAGCTTGG
Organism: Flavobacteriales bacterium; assembly: GCA_046075945.1. GTDB lineage: Bacteria > Bacteroidota > Bacteroidia > Flavobacteriales_D > Sanyastnellaceae > JAIBBG01. The sequence continues at coordinate 415 of JBJTRD010000384.1, read as the reverse complement.
CGGCTCCCAATCCTATTTCACTTCCCGCCTGAAAAACAGTATCCAGGTCTTGTTCGCTCAATCCAAAATTTTCGAGTGAAAGCGTTGGCTGATGTTTGCGGCGTTCACGAACAGGGTTTGTTTGTGTAAACAAATGGCCTCGTTGACGATAGCCATTAATAAGGTTGATGACCTTAAATTCTTTAATCACCTCCGAACTCGCCGCGCCACCAAAAGCATCGCCTCCGGGCAAAGGGGCGAATTCGGCTCGCTGAAATTCGAACCCTTCGAAAAATCGCTGCCAGGAACTATCTACCGATTGTGGGTTGCTTTTGTATTGCTGGTACAGCGACTCGATTGCAGTAATGTCGCTGTTGGCTAAGTATGAATGATTGTCCATTCTGAAAGTGTAAATGAATTGGCTCGCGAAGGTAGC
>JBJTRD010000383.1:0-9758 GCA_046075945.1 Flavobacteriales bacterium | reverse complement strand
GTTATTCAGATTATTCATTGAATGATGATTTTAAAAGCGAATTTAGTTAAATGGTGAAATAGTGAATGTGGTAAATAGTTAAATGGTTAAAAAGTGAAATGGTTAAAAAGTGAAATGGTGGGCAATTCACCTTCATCCCATACCCCTAAAATCCTATCACCTCTCACCTCTCACCTATTACCTAATACCTAATACCTAATACCTATTACCTATACCCATCAGTCCCTTCCAATCACAACCGCCTGCGCCAGGCTTGTTTCGTCGCTGACCAATTGCAGCGTATATGCGCCCTCGGCAAGTTCTGAAGTTGGAATAGTGAGGATATGATTCGACATCCAATCGCCGAGATATTTATTAAATACAACACGACCGGCTGCGTCCATCAATGTAATGCGTGCATTGTGCATGTAGGGTAGCTTGCTTTGAACACGAATGCGGTCGTTTGCCGGATTCGGATATACAAGGATTCCTGCGGAAGCATTTTGTAGCTCATCCACATTGACAATCATTTTATCGTACAGCACAAAATCGTCGACAGCAGCCTCGATAAGCGAACCGCCATCGAGGTATTGTCCTGCGCGTGTACTATCGCTTGCAATGAATTGGAAACGCATTTGTGCAGTTGGTTCCATCCAATCGGCTACGCGAATGGCGTTGCGGCGCCAGCGCATATCGGCAGTTTGGTTGTCTTCGATGTATATCCAGTTTTGTCCGCCATCGTTGCTCATACGCACCTGCCACCAGTCGGCACCGGGATTCGCGCCACCGGGAGGGTTGTTGGTGTAATAGCGCCAATAGGACACGATAGGTTCTATAAGTCCCGACATATCGATTATAGGTGTCTGTAGTGTAGTTTTTCCACCATCTACGTCATTCTCGCCAATTCCGGCTGTTTCGCTGGATGCGTTGCCGGTGATAAAACAAAACTCACCGCCCGGAGTGTGCTGAGTATCCGTTTGTACAACGGTTCCCGGGGAAACATCGACCGTGTAGGAGCCGAGTGGAGCATCTTCCTCCCATTCGCCGGTGGTAGCATTGTCGCTCGCAACACCGAGAGTCCAGGCTCCGAAGTCTGCGTTGTCGTCACTGTCGTGTGTACCTATTGCTTGAACGCCAATTAGCGTGTAGTAGGGGAGATTCGGGAATGGATTGAGGTGCGCTCCAATGGGCAACACGGCTGAAATGCTGCCATTCAAGTCGTGGGCTCCGAAGTAATAAGCTACTATGGATCCTGCTTCCTGAGGTTCGATTACATAATTGTAAATTCCTGAACCATCGCCGTTCATGGCTGCCTCTTGCCAGCTTGCATCGTTTATTTTATAGAAGCATTTTACGTCTTGCAAATAATTGGTGTAAGGGAAATCGAGGCTCAAATCAACATCGAGTTCGAGGTTGGTGTTGGCTGCAAGGAATGGAATCGCAACAAAGTCGATTTGTGCATTTGAGATAAGTGTTATACCGTGGATGTAGAAACCTTCCACGATTGCGTTGCCATGAGGTGTGCCGTTGCTGAGATCGCCATCATCGTCGTCGGCTTGCAGCAAGTCGATGAGCACATCAGTATAGGCTTCTCCTTCGTTTCCATCGAATGCTGTGGCCTGCAACCCTGCGTATGCTTCAACAAATAGTGGCATCGTGATATTCCAATCTGCGCCCATCAATAGGTGGCTGTCCCACCAGGCACCCATTATGATTTCGCCATCGGAATGCACTTCACCAACAAGATCAGTTGGATACACCTTCGGGTCGATGTCGTAGCGGCGAATAGGTTCCAGATTGTCGGTATTGAAACCAACGCCCAGCAGAGGATTGTTACTGGCTGAAATAGCCCAAAAGTCGGCATAGCCTTCACCTATGGCACCATTTTGAAAAAATGAACCTTCCGATTGGTAGTAGTTGTCATTGATGCCGTGGCCATATTCGTGATAACATACATCGGCCACAAGTGATGAGGCATTGCATCCGCCGCCGATATCGTAAAAGTTGATGGATGATCCATCATAGAAGGCGTTGCATGTGCCGCCTGTCACATCAATGTTGGTTGGTAATTGAAAGTCCATCCCTGTGAAGCCGGTCATCCATTGCTTGTGCCAGTCGTGAATTCGTTGCACACTGCGGTAGGCCGACATTTCTTTTACGTTCGCTGTTCCATCCATTGAGATTGCGTTCTCTCCATCGGCGAGCGCATATGTTAAACTAGGGGTTATGTCGTTCGTAAATACTCGACTCCATGGTCCCATCAGACGAACGGTTGCATTGGATCCGGGGTTCACAGGAAGCACTACATGGCCATCCTGGTCGGCTGCATAATTAACCCCGGCAACGGTGACGTAAATATTCTCGAGGTCTTGGGTAACAATGGGGTCGTTGGGCGAAAGTTCTTGCACACTGCCCGTGATAGTAGCTGAAACTTCGAGCATGTTCGATTCCGGCCGCTGTTGGGAATGATGCGCACAAGCGCGTGGCTTTACAGGGCCACTATGTTTTACGCGATTATTGCGAAAGAGAACCGTGCCTGTATGAGCATCCACCAGCGTTTGATAATTTGCCGGAATCTGTTCGCTGCTTATTGTTTTCACCATGATATCGTAAACAAGGTGATAGGCGTATCCTGTGCCTGTAGCGATGGGTAATATTTTTAGATCAGCGGCGGCCGTTGCATTGAGCAATGTATTGTTTATTCCGGATGTGGCTAGTTGCAATGCAGCTTCCGCAGTATAATCGGGTGTTGTATTTATGCTTATAGCAGGGTGGAGGTCACACCCGAACATAATAAGCGCTCCGTTGTGAAATTTCGCTGTGTAGCGCCCCCCCAAAACTTCGATTCCCTGATAGTATTGTTTGAAATTGACGTAGGTGTTTTTTCCTTCGTGCGTTTTCCCGGTGCTTACCAGATCTTGAATTGGCAATTGAAATGCCTGCAATTGTGTTTGCGCAAACAGCAGTGCCTTCTCCTGAGGTGTATTACCATTTATCTGCAACGGTTGGCCGTACGCACGGTGAGGCATACCATTGGTTTCATTGAAGTGAACATACCAAGTGCCATGTGTTTGAACGAATTGCTGCCAGGCAGGAAGTTCACGCAAACGTTGTTGATTCAAAAGGTTATAGGGTGCAGCTTTTGGCAACCGAACTTCATTGGGATCAATAGTGCCATGAAGTGAATTCTGAGAATAAGCCAACAGATTGCTTAGGGCGAGCAAACAAATGAGGATGGAGCGTTTCATGAATTGAACTTGGTTTTGGTGCAATATGCACGAAAATTCAATACACGATGAGAAAGAAAATGGAATAGTTGAAAGTTGAAGGTTGAAAGTTGCAGGTTGGCGTGCTGCCTCCCTATAATCCTACAAACCTACAAACCTACAATCACTTCGAGGCTTGAATAAACGAAAGCAAGTTGCTCATCATTTCCTCGCGCGATTTGAGCTCGGCTTCCAGTTTACGTTTTTCTGCCTGAAGAATGTCAATCTTCGCCTGAAGGTCGTTGACTTCTTTCGGATTGGTAGTGTTTTCGTTGGATGTGCTCACGTCGAATGGTATTGCGAACGAATATGCTGAAGTATTGTTCAGTGGTTTAGTTGAGACAAGTGTATAGCTATCGGTTGAATTGTACAAGAAATCCGTCGAAAAAACTATGAACAGGTTTTCAGCACATGCATAAATGAGAAATCCCGTTTCTAGCGGGATTTCTCAAATTGATAAATTTTTAGTCTTCGGATAAAAAAATGTAACTATCCGGATTAAATCGATTGCCAAATTTGTTTTGCTACCGTGTCGGCAGTTTCAACGGCACCTTCCATGTATCCCTGGAACCAAAGGCTGGTATGCTCGCCTGCGAAGTAGAGATTTCCTACTTTTTTGCCTTCAGCTCCCATCATGGTCGTTACTTGTCCTACGCGCCAGCAGGCGTAACTGGCGAGGCTCCATGGGTGCGATGGCCAGTGAATTAGTTTTACAGTGCCGTTGTATTGTGCCGATGTTCCGGGCCACATAGCATTGAGGTGGTTGAGCATTGTTGTGGCTTGCGAAAGGCTGAGGTTGGTGCCCTGGTTTCCCCCTTGATATACGGTATAACCACCATTTGGTCCGGTTTGCAAGCGTGTATTGTCCCAGCCTGTTTGAATAAACTGCGCAGAAGGAACAGAGGTTCCATTAGAGAATACTCCACCGGAGTGCCCATAGTCTCTCCACTTTTTACCGGTAAATCCAAGCAGTAATTTGGCATTGCTGCCGTAGCCCAGGTTCTGAATCGTATTGGTTTTCCAGGATGGTAAATTCAATTCCGACAGATTTACCAGACGCAGGAGCGTAAACGGAAGTGTGAGCACACAGATGTCGGCTGTGACATTGGGGCCTGTCTGGAACTGAAGGACGTATTTCCCCGCAGCATTGAATGAAATTTTAGTAAGCTTACGGTTGAGTTGTATTTGACCTTGAAGGTTACTTGCCAGCGCATCGGGTAATTGTTGGTTACCACCTTGAATCTTGAAGCGCTCATCGCTCAATCCGAAAATGTCGTAGTTAGCATTGCCGGGGTTGATGGTGAACAGGAACAGGAAGTTGATAGCGGTCTGATCGTTTACTTCACGCCCGTACTCGGTGAGATACGCTTGCTCCAACCCTTTGCGCAAGAAGGATGACTGCGGCATGCCGATGCTGTCAAAGTATTGGCTAATGCTCATTGAGTCGAATTGCTGAACGACGGGCGTGTAACTCTCGAATGTGAAGTTGGTCGGAAGAGATTGCACGTCACCCGCAATGGTTGACGCGTAGGGATCAAATGCAGCGATAACTTGTGCCTGCGAATAATGCTGACCATCGATAAAGAATGTATCGTTCAAGTACGTGGCTTCTGCAGGAGAGTTGGTGTCGAGCAAAGGCAAGTGGAACTCTGTAGCGAGTTCGCGCATCACTTTGTGACCGGTATCGATGAACTCACCGCCTAGTTCGGTGTAAGTTCCTGCAGCAATGAAATTCTGCTTGGTAGAAACGCGTCCGCCTGTGCGATCAGCACCTTCGTAAATGGTCGAAGTGATTCCACGTTTTTTCAGTTGGTACGCACAGTTCAACCCGGCTAAACCACCACCAACGATAGCAATCGTTGGTTGTACGCCGCCCGGCTTTCCTTTTTCGATTTCTTCGTATTGAGAAGCGAAATCTTCTTTGGTACAGCCCGGCAACATGGTAGCGAGGCCGGCAAACATAGCAGCCTTCGAAACATCGCCGATGAAGCGGCGACGGCTGTATTCTTCTCTCGCCTGGTCGACCTGTCGAACCAGTTCTTTGATGTCGGGAGCATTGGGCTGTCGGCTCACGGCTGACAATGCGAATGCTTTTCGAATAGTTCTGAGAAGAGGAGATTTAGCAGATGCCATAGAACATAGATTTTAGGTGGTGTAAATGCTTGTTTAAATTGGGCTAGTCGATTATTGAGTTTTTTTATAAAGCCAACGAACGCTCATTGTCATCTCCTCGGGGACTATTGATGGTTAGTTTACTCTAAAGGACGATGCTGAATAAGCGGTTTTGTTTTGTTTTTAGTAAGTAAATAAGTGTAACTCATCGCAAATATACTTTATTTAATCTAAAAACAAAATGTTTTTGAAAGAAAATATGCCGGAATCTATCGGGGGCTAATTAACAGCTCGGCATTGTGCGACGAATAGTTTAGCGTTGATGTGGTTCGTCCCTCTTTTTTCTGCCTATATTGCTGAACATAACACCCAAAACGCCATGAAAACCATATTAAAGTCATCATTGTGCTTCCTTGCAATGCTCTCTTTTGGTGGAACAATATGCTCGCATGGCCAGACCGAGGCGGACTCTACCCTTACAGAGTTGCGAATAGACGATGAAGCTGTTGACACACTTTCAACAGAATTGTATCTACCTGATAGTCTCCGTAATTTTTGCGGTTGTCAATCGATTGAAACGGTGAGGCAATGTGCTGATTGTTTTAAGAGTTCAGGCCCTGTTCTGAGAACAGGCTATCAGATGAGTTTTGTTTCGAAGACGGTGGTGCAGGGTTCGTGCTGGGGATTTGTAAATGCTGTCTATAAGAAAGCCGGCGTGAGCAAGGAAACCATTTTTACTTCCAAAGAAGGAGGGCCTTATGCCAAATCGGATATGCTGAAACCGGGTGACTGGATTTACCACGTGAATTACTCCTTTCGGAACGTGGGACACAGTGCGATTTTCGTTTGTTGGAAGGACAAAACGAAAAAGCAGGCAATTACGATGAGTTATGTCGGTATGAATAGGGCCGTTCCGGGCAGGCTCGATGTGGCCGATTTGAAAGGGGTCTACTCCATTTACAGAGCAAAGGAATAAGAAGGTTTTTCGATGGCCTTCTGCAAAAAAAAATGAGGAGCCGAAGCTCCTCATTTGCTTTGCACATTGATTGAAATGTGATTATTTCTTCACCACTTGTTTCTCCCATTGCTTCCCTTCATGTTGAATGCGGAACGTATAAATTCCATCTGCAAGGGGTTGAATATTTATTCGAGCTGTGCGCTGAGCAGTCATTACAACACGTCCGGTGATATCGAGAACTGTCACCTGCGCGGCAGCTGAGCCATTGAGCGTAACAGATACCTCATCTGTTGCCGGGTTTGGATAAATAAGAATTGCTGACTCAATTTCATCTACAGAGACAACGCCGGCACAATTGCAATTGATATCTAAAATATCATTGAATGTGTTTGGGTCACCATCATCGCATGAGTCACCCGGGAAGTTGCATGAACCATCGTCGATGGTGGCTGCTGCATTGTAGTTGCAAGCCCCGGATATCGTGCAGCCAAGAATACTTTCCAATTGCCCTTGACAAGAGCAGTCTGCGCCGATAACATCTAAGAATGTCAGCGGATCACCATCATCGCACGATTGTCCTTCGAACAGACAAGAGCCATCATCAATTGTTGCAGCCGGGTCGTAATTGCAAGCCGAGGGCTGGTTGCAACCGGGTAATATTATTTCACCCAGGCAGGAGCAATCTGTTTGAATTACATCATTCGAAGTTATAGGGTCATTGTCGTTACAAGGAGTTCCGACATACAAACAAGAGCCGTTATTAAATACTGCGTCAGGATCGAAGTTGCATGCAGTTCCATCGGTACAGCCGGCGCCGGCACAAGGAAGGTTGAACGTTAAATTGTCAATATCAAGGTAGTTGCCGGCGATGGGCGCATATCCGCCACCGATGACAAAAAAGATTTGGCAGGTATCGGGAGTTTCACTTGTGAATGTCTCGATATCGATATAGAAAGGAGTCCAGTTGGTAACGTATTGGTTGAATACAAATGTTCCGGAAGCAACGGTGTCGGTTTGGTTGAGGGCTGCATTGTATTTTGTGAAGTAAACGCCGGCGGCCGCGAAGTCGGGTGCATTCACGTTGCTGCGGTAGTACCCAAACAAAGTTGGAGGTACTTCAGACACCGGGAATCCGTTCGAGCCTGTGCCCGTAATGAAATTATAATCACCGGCTATTGCAGCCGCAGGATTGGATGTACCCTGGCTATTCGGCATTACGGAAAGTCTGCAGAAGTAATCTCCGCTTAGGCCGGGTGATAGCTGGCTTGTTCCAAATGAGGCTCCGGTAGCGAATGATAATGCATTTAGCGAAGACCAGTTATTGGCCTCCGGAAATCCTTGACTTGAATTCCAGCTTTCGAAATTTCCATTGGGGATTGTAATTTGTGAGTTGTAGTCGGTATAGTAGCAAGATCCATCATCGCATTGCGCTGAAGCAAGATAATTGCAGGCAGCGGCGTCGGTGCAACCTGAAGGACACCCAATCGCGATATTACATTCAGAAACAGAAATATGATCAACCGAAACGTTGTCTATAAAATAATATCCGTCGCCACCGGCTGTGTTCGTTCCGTAAAAATTGACAGCCACAAAATCGATAATCCCTTGCGATCCATTGGCATTGTTGAGCGACCACTGCCATGTTTGCAATAAGTTGTTATCGATGTAGAATGAGGCCTGGTCGTTATCAATGTCTACTATTATCTGAACATCGAACCACGTAAAAATCGGCACAACATAGTTTCCTCCACCAGCAACTCCTCCTGTTACCCACGACACTGTTCCATCGACATCGAAGAATGCGTCCATGGCCCATTGATAATTGGTGTTGTTCGGACTCCATTGGTGCATCAAATTGAAATAACCTCCTTGGTTTGAGATTAACATTTTGAAGTTTACCTCGTAACTGCCGTAGTAGTATGTTGGAACCGGAAGAACCAGGTCATTTTGCTGACTGGCCACACGAACGCCATTGGTGCCGCTGAGAGCATAGTTCGTGCTGACAGTTGCATCTTCCTGGGGTGCTCCTGTCCATGTATTCCATACGTCACTTTGAGCGGATAGGCCTTGTCCCGGTGAATAGCTCTCAAAGTCGTCATAGTGAAGACTGGAAGCGGTGAGACATTGGCAATTGTTGGTTGCACACCCTGCGTTTGCGTTGTAATTGATTGCTGTCGGGTTGGTGCAGCCGGGGTAGGTGCACGAGCCATCGTTGACCGTAGCTGATTCGTTGTAATTGCATGCCGTGATATCGGTGCATCCTTCTTGAGAATATGCGCCAAACGACAGCAAAGTCGCTATTGCTAAGAGCGTTCGTGAAATAGTAAAAATTTTAATCATGTGTTTTGACTTTCTGGTTAATGTTTGCACGTTGCGAATGTATACAATCTAAGCCTTTTTTGTTGTTGGTTCGATGTTCAAATGTAGAATTATTTCGGTGATTAAAATGTCTGAACTTTCGGTTGCGCATTCAAGCGGAAAATAACTGGTTTCTCATGCATTTGATGGTAACGCTCATTTCTGAAATCGGAACACTGAATAGGCTCTTTTACTTCCCGCAGTTGTACCTTCCGCCACGATAAATGAAGGCGCTACTTCTTATTCCACCTCTGACCCAGCTGAATACTCCTTATCCGGCTACTGCCTATCTGTGTGGACTGTTGAAGCAGGAGGGATATCAATTTCATCAGGGTGATTTAGGGTTGGATCTGGTACTGCGCGTTTTTAACAGGGATGGATTCGTTCAATTGTTTGACGCCATTGAAGACTGCAAGTACAAACTACCGATTGGGTTGGAAAATATTTTAACCAGACGAGTACACTACGAGGAAACGATTGATTCAGTCATTGAGTTTCTGCAGAACAAGCGTTATTCGTTTGCCTATCGAATCGCCAATAGTAATTATCTACCCGAGGGCAATCGCTTTAAAACAATCGCCGACATCGAATGGTTTTTTGGTAATATAGGTGTTCAGGATAAAGCGCGATACAAGTGTACAATGTACCTTGAGGATGTGGCAGATCTGATACAAGCCACGGTGGGACCGCATTTTGGTTTTTCCAAATATGCGGAACGTATCGCGCGTACTGCAGTGAGTTTCGATCCGATTCAGGAGGCGCTGGAAGCTGACACCAATTATTTCGATGCCTTGTTGCTCGATGAGTTATCGAAGTACTTCACCGGAGAGCTCCCGAATTTCGTTGGATTCACCGTTCCCTTTGGTGGTAATCTCTATGGTGCTCTGAAATGTGCGCAATGGATTAAACAGCATCATCCGCACATTCCTATTGCGATGGGTGGGGGATATCCAAATACAGAACTGCGTGATCTTTATGATTCAAGAGTTTTTCAATACGTCGATTACATCACGCTGGATGATGGCGAAGGGCCATTGATGTCGTTGTTGAAGAACATTGCCGTACCCGCCGATAATCCGCAATTC
>JBJTRD010000382.1:0-2534 GCA_046075945.1 Flavobacteriales bacterium | reverse complement strand
GCCTTCGCTGCAATCCATGCGGTTGTCCATGCAGCCTGAAAATTAAATCCGCCGGTAATTGCATCGATGTTGAGCACTTCCCCAGCGAAGTAAATTCCCGGAAATAGTTTGCTTTCCATAGTCTTAAAATCAACCTCTTTCAATTCGACACCACCGGCTGTTACAAACTCATCCTTGAAAGTGCTTTTGCCCTTGACATGAAAATAACACGCACATATAGCGTCGGCAATTTTTTCGAGCTGTCGGTTCGAAACATCGGCCCACTTCAATCGGTCGATACCCTCAACATCACTCAACAGTGAAATCCAGAGACGATGGGGTACTTTGGCTGCGCTAAATGCTGTGACCAAGTTGCGCGAGTGTTCTTGCTTCCATTCCTTCAGAAAGTCGATGAAGCCCTCGCGCGTAAATCGATCGTCCCAATTGACCCGAATTTGAAAATCGTACTTCACATCGGCAAGTTCGCGCGCGGCCCAGGCCGAGAGGCGCAAAATACCTGGTCCGCTCAGCCCCCAGTGCGTAACGAGCACAGGTCCATCGGCCGTGAATTTTGTTCCCTCAATACGCACCTCACAAACAGGCGCCGAAACTCCGGCAAGCCCTTCAATACGTTTATCTGTAATATTAAATGTGAACAAGGAAGGCACTGCAGGCACCAAGGTGTGTCCCAACGCAGCAAGCTGGTCATGCATGCTACCCGCGCTGCCGGTAGCAATAAGAAGAGCGTCAGCTAGTAACTCAGGCTGATCGATTAACTCGATGTGCCATTTGTTTTCATGGCGATAGAAGCGCTTAACATGCGAACCCATTCGAACACGCACACCCACCTTGCGAGCCTCCTCCAAAAAACAATCGATGATGGTTTGCGACTTATCCGTAACCGGAAAAACGCGCCCGTCCTCTTCCGTTTTCAATGCAACACCACGTTGTTCGAGCCAGTCGAACATATCGCCCGGCTGAAAAGCGTGAAAAGGCCCCAGTAGTTCCTTAGCACCGCGCGGATAGTTCTTGACCAATTGTTTCGGCTCAAAACACGCGTGCGTGACGTTGCACCGACCGCCACCACTCACCTTCACTTTCGAAAGCACTTGTTGCGACTTCTCGATGATGGTAACTTCGAGTTGGTCGTCGGACGCAGCAGCATGTATGGCCGCAAAGAATCCTGCAGCCCCGCCACCGATGACGACCAATGAACGTTTCATGTAGCGAAGATAACATGCGTACTTTGCAACCGCATGAAACGCATTGGCCTTCTTTCCGACACACATGGCTACCTCGATGAAGCAGTATTTCGCTATTTAGAGAAGTGCGACGAGATATGGCACGCCGGTGATATTGGCGAAGCATCGGTTCTTGAAGCGCTGGAAGCATTCAAACCGACACGCATTGTGTTTGGAAACATTGACGGAACCGAACTGCGTAAACGCACAAGCGAGTATCTGCGCTTCGTTTGTGAAGGCATGGATGTGTGGATGACGCACATTGGCGGTCGACCCGGTAATTATGCAACGCCTGTTAGGGCCGAGCTGAAAGCGAATCCACCCGGGCTGTTCATTTGCGGGCACTCGCATATATGCATAGTGAAATTCGACGAACAAATGGGCGTAGTTTACATGAACCCCGGTGCCGCGGGGAAACATGGTTTTCACCACGTTCGTACCCTACTCCGATTCGAAATTGATAACGGGAAAATTCAGAATTTAGAAGTGGTGGAGTTGGGGAAGAGGGTGTAATAAGATTTATTTGATTGAATTCAGCTCATTCGCAAAAAAACGAAAGCCTACTCCATGTGAATAAAACGAACCTACTCCAGCACTGCCTAAAGCAGATTGAAGAAACCATCCGTGATATAAACAATCAAATTCAGGAACTTGTAACCGATGCAGCCAACGACAGCAAAAGCACCGCAGGCGACAAGCATGAAACAGGCAGAGCAATGATGCAACTAGCGCGTGAGCAATTAGGCAAACAGTTGCAGGAGGCTGAATTCAAACGCAACCAACTAATGCGAATGGATGTTACTGAACGACACACCCGAGTTACTGAGGGCAGCATAATTAGCACCAATGAAAACACGCTTTTCCTCGCCGCACCAATCGGCAAAATTCAATTCAACGGCGCAGATGTATTTGTCATCTCCACCCAATCACCGCTGGGTAAAATTCTGCTTGGCAAAGCCGAAGGTGAAACTGTTACTTTCAATCAACGAAACATCACCATTCTGCAAGTGCAATGACACCCGACCCAAATATTCTTCGTGAACTCATCACTACTGAAATGCCGTTTGGCAAATACAAAGGCCGAACAATCGCGAGCCTGCCTGTGTCATATCTTGAATGGTTCGAACGGGAAGGATTTCCTGCGGGGAAATTGGGGATGCTGCTGTCTACCATGCACGTCATCAAAACTAATGGACTGGAGGATTTATTGAAGCCGCTGAAATCACACTAGGTAGTTGCTTTAAATCACCGCAGTGAATGGAATGAATTGTGGACGCGCAGCAGCACGTCCCAACCTAATCCATCACCCCTCAC
>JBJTRD010000381.1:0-2673 GCA_046075945.1 Flavobacteriales bacterium | reverse complement strand
CTAAAATTGTTGTATCAGCAAGCGATGCAGTTCGGTGTTGCCAAGCGTGATGTATTTCATACGCATCGATTTCGTCCTATCGACGCTTGGGTGAGCACACTGGATTTTTTGCGTCATCAAGTTGAAAGCGCTACTCGTTTTTCATCCGATAAAATTCATGTGGTTCCCCTTGGAGTCGATGTAAGTCGTTTGAGGGTGGGGGAGGACTTGCGCGCAGAGGCCCGAGCGCATTACGCATTGGCGTCCGACGATTTTGTGTTTGGTGTAATCGGTCGACTCGATCCATTGAAGGGACAACACCTCGCTATTCAGGCGCTTTATGAACTTCATTCGAGAGGAAGGCAGGCCCATTTATTATTGGTGGGTGAGCCCACCTTGAATGAAGGCGATGCATACGCGCATCAGTTGCATCAGATTGTGAGCGATTTAAAATTGGAAGGATACGTTCATTTCTTTCCATACACCTCGGAGGTTTCCTATTTCTATCATGCCATTGATGTATTCATGCTATGCAGTAAAGGAGAAACCTTTGGTACGGTCACCATTGAGGCGATGGCCTGCGCACTACCCATTATCGGTACCAATAGCAGCGGAACTCCGGAAATTCTTGACAATGGGAAGTGTGGAATTCTCGTAGATGCGGATGATATTTCCGTTTGGCCGACGGCGATGATAAGAATGATGGAAGAGAAGGGTTTTGCACAGGACATTGGAAAGTGCGCCCAACAGCGTTTCGCAGAGAATTACTCAAAGGAAATAAGTGTGAGCCGAATGAAGTCTATTGTTGAAAGTTGTATTGCATGATGCCAACTAGAACTAGCAATATGGTTCTGTCGATTTCGGTATTTGAGCAGCTTAGAACGGCTCGGGTAATTTTCAATTTTCAATGTTTAATCTTGATTGTTACTCTTACTAGTTTTTCATTAAATGCCGATGCGCAACTTGACAGCACAGAGCATTGGTCTTTTGCAGTATCACCGCATGCAGGTTTTGTGATTCCTCATCACAAGTCAATTGCTCATTTGATTCAAGGGCATTCGTATGGAATGCACATTTATGCGAAGCGCTTGGTGAATGGAACGAAGTATTGGCATGAAGCATACAACCTGCCGGAACATGGAGTGGACGTAACATTTATCAATACAGGAAATCCATTGCAGTTGGGACAGCAATACTCGACATCGTATCTGCTGAATTTGCCCTTGAATGGAAAACGATATGTGGAAGACTGGCTGCGACTTTACAACAAAGGGTTTCGACATTGGATAGGATTGGGAATTGGATTGGGATATACTACGCGGCCGTGGAACCTGGAAACGAATCATCAGGCTGCCGTTTTAGGATCGCGCGTGAATATTGCGCTGTCGCTTCAGTATTCTGCGCGCATCGCATCATTCGAACAAAGTGAATTGCGCGCAGGTATTCGAATCAGCCACCTTTCTAATGGTGCATTTCAACTTCCGAATTTGGGCACCAACAATGCGGGAATTTTTCTGAGTTACGTAGTGGGTAATAATCGATCTTCCTACATGAAGGTGATACCTGCGCCTGCGTTTGAGAGAAATGCGTTCAGTATTGGTATCGTTAGCGGACTAAAGGAAATACCGCCACCTACAGGACGAAAATATGCTGCGATGGTAGTATCCGCATTGGGTGAACGGCGGATTAGTTATAAGAGTGCATTCGGTATCGGGGTGGACGCCTTCTACGATACATCGTTGCGACCGCTTATTGAACAGCGAAGTGATGTGATGCCCGGTGCAAAGGAGGTGATGCAGTTGGGAGCAGTTTTTTCGTACGGTCTATTTTTCGATCGGTTTGAATTGAAGATTCAGCAAGGAGTTTACGTATTGGATAAACAACTGGTCAACGGAAGATTGTATCATCGCGTAGGGTTACGATACTCAATCGGAAAACACATGTATGCGCAACTCACCTTGAAAACACATTTTGCAAAGGCCGATTATGGGGAGTTGGGAATTGGATACATCCTCCGCAAATGAAAGCGAGTATTGAACATATAAACCGATTGACTGCACGACTTGCTTTGGTGTGTGCTATGCTTTGTTTGGGCTCGTGCAATCGTGAAGATGCACCCGACTGCTTTCAATCGGCGGGTGAGTATTCGTCGGAGCAAAGGACACTGGAAGCATTCCATACGATAGAACTCAACGACTACATTCAATACGAGTTGTGCGATACTACTTTTTATGGAGTGGAGATTACGGCGCCGAAAAATTTGATTTCGGACATTGAATCGAACGTGCTCGATGGAAAGCTTGTAGTACACAATTCAAATTCATGCAACTTCGTTCGCTCATACAAGAATCGCATTACAGTTCGCATTTATGCGCCGGAGTTTCGGGATGTACAGAATTTCTCGACGGGAGACATCACAAGCACAAATACCATCAACGATGAATTGTTTTCGTTATATCGCCTGTCGAGTAATTCTGAATATCCCGAAACTCCGGCGCATAAATGCGAACTGTCATGCGATTCTTGTATGAGCGAACGAAGTTGCATGAATTTGAATTGTGCACTGCAAGCTTTCCATCGAGCACCTTCGTTTTAATTTCCGAAATCAAATTTTTCGGCGCCGTAATCTCCACTCCATAAAAAGTAGTATCGCACAACTCGTATTGAATGTAGTCGTTGAGTTCTATCGTATGG
>JBJTRD010000380.1:0-6199 GCA_046075945.1 Flavobacteriales bacterium | reverse complement strand
AGTTGAAACGGCTGACTTCACGATTTATCCAAACCCAAGCAACGGCGAGTCAGTGAACGTAGCAATGAGTGGTTTGCAGAAAGGCCAATTGCAGGTGCGTGTGCTGGATGCAGCAGGACGAGTTGTGATTACCCGTGCCTTTGCTGTTGAGTCTGCATTGAACACCACACTTTCATTCGATCAGATATTGAGTGAAGGTGTGTATGTGATGGAAATGACCAACGCAGGCCACGTGACAACAAAGCGCCTGGTGGTTCAATAAGAGTATTGAATAAGATTTTGTAAAAAAGGGAGGCTTCGGCCTCCTTTTTTATTGCAATCAATTTAGATTAATAATCAGCTATTTAGCGACCGGAAAGAACCTACTTAATGTAAAAAATACAATAAGAGTTATTGTTTATTGTACAATTTGTCTATTTTGGCTTTCGAAACATTCATGAAGCCTTAACCAAACGATCATGAATGCATGACTTAATCAACATTAACAAAACCAAACAAAATTCAATTCAATGAAAAAGATTTTACTATCAGCAGCGATGATCTTCATCGTTTGTTGGGCGTGGTCGCAGAATGTGAATGTCACGTTTCAGGTGGATATGAGCCAGGTTACGGGCTATACGACACCGGAAGTGAACGGCACATTCAATGGATGGTGTGGAAACTGCAACGCAATGACCTACACCGGCAGCAACAACATTTGGTCGGTAACGGTAAACATTCCGGCTAACCAAACGTATGAGTACAAGTTCTCTCACGATTCATGGGGTGGACAGGAAAACCTAATTCCTGGTACTGCATGTACTGTTACCAATTTTGGTTACACCAACCGTCAGATTATAGTGGGTTCTTCGAACATCACAGTACCGGTTGTATGTTGGGGAAGTTGTAACACGTGTGCAGCTCCTCCGCGCGCGGTAACCTTCCGTGTGGACTTGTCGAACATCAGTGGCTTTACCACACCTACCGTGAATGGTACTTTTAATGGATGGAGTGGAACGGCCAATCCAATGACCGATGCGAATACCGATGGTATTTGGGAAGCGACTATTTACATTCCGGATGGAAACTATGAGTACAAGTTTGCTTATGACAACTGGACCGGTCAGGAAAACCTAATCGCCGGTTCGCCTTGCACAGCTACGAATGGTGGATATACCAACCGTACGCTGGTAGTATCAGCAGATGCTACGTTGCCTGTTGTTTGTTGGCAGAGTTGCAGCACATGCGCTGCTGCTTTATTGCCCAAGAACGTAACGTTCAAAGTAGATATGCAAAACGTTACCGGATTTACTACACCTGAAGTGAATGGATCATTCAACGGCTGGTGCGGCAACTGTAATCCAATGACAGATGCTAACAGCGATGGCATTTGGGAGACTACGATTCAATTGAATCAAGACACTTTTGAATATAAGTTTTCGTATGATGCATGGACAGGTCAGGAGAATTTAACTCCGGGTTCTTCGTGCACGGCTACGAATTTCGGATATACCAATCGTACGATAATTGTTGGAAATACTGACCAGGTATTGCCGGTAGTGTGTTGGGAAAGTTGCACCAACTGTGCTCCTCCAACTCGCAACATCACCTTTAAAGTGGATATGTCACAAGTGGCTGGGTTTAATCCTGCAGTAAACGTTCCGTGTGTAAATGGTTCGTGGGATGGATGGCAGGGCGGTACCAACCCAATGACAGATGCCAATAGCGATGGAATTTGGGAAAAGACCATTGCATTGACAGATGGTAGTTATGAATACAAGTTTGCCTATGATGGATGGAGTCAGTCGGAGCAACTTGTTTCAGGTTCTTCTTGCACAGTAACAACCGGTGGGTTTACCAATCGTTCGCTTACAGTGAACGGTGCAGCGCAGACATTGAACACGGTATGCTGGGCAAGTTGCAATTCTTGCACAGCGCCCACTTACAACGTGACCTTCCAGATCAACATGAACAACGAAAGCAACTTTACTCAACCCTACATCAGCGGTTCTTTCAACGGCTGGTGTGGCAACTGCAATCCGATGACCGACGCCAACAACGATGGAATTTGGACCGTTACGATTCCATTGCAGCAAGGTAACTATGAATACAAAGTATCTGTAGATAATTGGGCAGGTTCTGAGCAATTGATTGCCGGAAGCGCTTGCACAACTACCAACTTCGGTTATACCAACCGCACATTGGTGGTAGGCACCACAGCGCAGACATTGCCTGTTGTATGCTATGCTACATGTTCAGATTGTGTAACGCTAGTTGCGGTTACGTTCCAGGTGAACCTCGCGCAAATCAGTGGTTATACTCAGCCAACCGTTAACGGACAATTCAACGGGTGGAGCGGTAACGCAAACCCAATGACGGATCCCAACAACGATGGTATTTATACAACTACAATTTATTTGACACCCGGTACATATGAGTTCAAGTATGCTGCCGACAACTGGGCAATGCAGGAAAATTTGATTCCCGGATTGCCATGTACAGTTACCAACTTCGGTTACACCAACCGTCAGATTGTTGTAACAGGAGATGTAGTTCTGCCTGTTGCTTGCTGGGCTGCTTGCACTGCTTGTATAAACAATTATAACGTTACCTTCCAGGTGGATATGACCAACGTTTCCGGCTTTACAACTCCGGAAGTAAATGGTGATTTCAACGGCTGGTGTGGTGGATGTTTCCAACTTTCAGATCCTGATGGAAATGGTATCTGGACAGGAACAGCTTCTATACAGCAAGGTCCTCACGAATTCAAATTCGCATATGATGGTTGGGCAGGTCAGGAGAATCTTACTCCTGGTTCTTCGTGCACTACAACCAACTTTGGTTACACGAATCGTTTGGTGAATGTACAGAGCAACATGACCCTACCGATAGTATGTTATGGTCAATGCTCAGGATGCAGCTACGCGGTAAGTAACGACTCACCATACAACGCATCCAACGTAGTATACAGCAGCAACATGGTTTATCCGAACTGCTTCACCATTCAGGGTAATACTTCGTCGGCGAGCGACTCACCTCAGTCTGCTGCGTTTACCGGTAAGGACGTATGGTATAAGTTCACAGCCATCAGCACCGGTGTTAGCATTCAGCTCAGCAGCCAAGAGCAGGATGATGCCATAGCGATTTATAGTCGTTCGGGTTCAGCGTTTAACTTGCTGTCGGGTGGTTCTGAAAATGCATCGAGCACTGCATCTGACTTTGAGCGTTTGAACTATTCAGGTCTTACACCTGGTCAGACCTATTATGTGTGTGCAGGATCGGCCAGCGGTGCCGGTGGCGCATTCTCAATGTGCATTCAACATCTTGCACAGAGCGGTTGTTCGAATACCGCTCCTGTGGGTGGCTACAACTTGTGCAACACGTTCAAGTCGACCTATCGTGGTAGCTCATCGCAAGGTGTAAGCTACACGTTCAACTTCGCAGGCGTTGGCGGCGGAGCGAGCGGCACCAGCAGCATCACCGGAACCAATTTGGTTACGTTGTCGAATCCATCTCTGGGCTTGCGCTACGGCGGTGTTTATGATGTGCAGGTGGATGTGAACTACGCGTTACAAGATGGTGCAGGTACTACTGAAACCGTAGTTGTAACGGGCAATAGCAATGCAGTAAATTGTAATGATGTAACAATCATGGCTCAGCCCGGTGTTGAGGTTCGCAGCGACCAGCGTTGTCCTGCGAGTTTGACCCGTGGTACGTACCTCAATGCAGCACGCATAGGAACAGCCACACTTTGCGGAGCACTGAACTACACGTATGAGTTTACGCAGGTGACAAACTGCGGCGACGGCACCGTAGTTAGTGTGGCTCCGGCGCTTTACACAAATACCGGTTCAGCGCCTTACTTGCGCCTTACTGTATTACCAAACCTGGGCAACACAGGTGCGTGGGATGTACGTGTACGTCCAAATTTCACCTATGGCCAGGGAGTATTTGGCCCGATGCAACGCATCCAGGTTATCGGCACATCGGCTTCGGGCGAGGTGTTGTATGAGGTGGTAGAAGCAGAGAAGGAAGTTGAATCAGCGATGGAATCAGCTACTGTTTATCCCAACCCAAGCAACGGCGAGTCAGTGAACGTAGCAATGAGTGGTTTGCAGAAAGGCCAATTGCAAGTGCGTGTGCTGGATGCAGCAGGACGCTCGGTTACAACGCGTGTGTATGCGGTGGAAGAATCGCTCGCGACAACGCTTGTATTCGACGAGAAGTTGAGCGCAGGTATTTATATGGTAGAGATGACCAACGCAGGCCATGTGACAACAGAGCGCCTGGTGGTTCAGTAAGAGTATTGAATTGAAATGAAAAGGGCCTCCGCAAGGGGGCCTTTTTTTTGGTACTGAGGACAAGTGACAAGTGACTAGTGACTGGTGACTGGATATGGGACGTCGAAAGGTAATTCCAAAATTGAATGGTCAGCCTGTCGCTACCCAGTACCCGGTATCCAGCACCCAGTCCTCAGTACCCAGTCTCCTGTCCCCACGAGTCATGCGTTTACATTAACTTGCGTCGATTATCACCCATGAGTTTACCATTGTATGGGTGTAATATGCCCTTCACACATCACGATATGCAGCTAATTAATCCTTTAAAGGACATGCTTCTCAAACGGATTATAAGGTTCAGTTGTGTGTTCTTCTTTATCGCTTGTGTTGTTTCGTGCCAGGAGCCCGCACCCGTACCACCGCCCGCGCCAACGGAGGCCGTGAAGGACACTGTAATAGTGCCTGTGAGAAAAAGGGTGGTTGAGCTCGATCAGGCTACGATTGCGTTGTATGCGATGTCGAATCCTTGTTATCTACCATTGCTCCTCGATTCTACCTATTATGAAAAAGGAAGACAGGTCGGCTTCAGTTATGCGGAATTATTCAACGACCGCTTGCCATTTGGTCACCCATATGGCAATCGATATCTTGTTGGAGATTTTAATGTGCTCGATACAGCGGGTAATCCGCGAGGTGTGGAGGAACAATACCCCGAGTTGATTCAGCTTCCCGAGTTTGGAAGGTTAGACAGCGCTGTTGTCGACTTGTTGGAGGCCGCTCGGTTGAAACAATTTGCGGAAGATGAGCTGTCCAACCGATTGAATCAGTTGGGTATTTCAGTTCCTGACACCCTTTTGAATTTCTATCATAAAGTTTGGAAGTACCGCACGCCACCGCTTATGCGTAAGTATGGTATTTCGGGACAAACGGTCTATGCCGCAGGTCAGCGATTGTGTATGTGCGAGGCACACGAGGATACACTGATATTTCAAGGGCAGTTTGCGATTTCGGGTAAACGGCAAAGCCCCACTGCCGATGGCCGCATGGTGGAATCGCTACCACTTGGCAAGTCCAGAAAATATTACGGTGGGCGCTACTATATCTCCTCCAAAAACTGGGAACGACAGCGCAAGTACGAGCCGCTGGATATTGCGCGCGACAGTGCCGTGGGCGGAGGCAACAATCAAATAACGTTTTTCAAAGGCAAGGTGGAATTGCCCAATTTTATGTTGCTCGAGCCGCACCCCTCCTTCAAGGGCGCCATGCGCAGTAACGGTATTCACGAGGTCGCTCTGAGTCAGCTAAGCCGCGGAATGCTCGGCGCTCCCAACAGCATCGGGTGTATACGCGTGACCGATTTTGGTTCTAAGTTTTTGCGCTGGTGGACACCACAGGACTGTAATTTTTTCATTCTCTATCAGGAAGATCGTTATGTGAAGAAGATGGAAGACATCAATGCCGCGGACCTAAGGCCATTCAAGAATCAGGAAGATGGCGATCGTTTCCGAACGTGGATGAATTCCGTAATGCCCGAGCAGGCGCAATACATGGAGGTGGACGCCAAGGGCGACTACAAAAGCGAATACCTCATCGATGCGTACATAGCCCACAAGGAAGCATACGATCAGTTTTTGACAGAGCAGGGTGGCACTGCTCAGAAGAAGGAGCGCTAGCTGGCAATCGGGCATGTCTGCAGACTGCTTCTGCCATGTTGCCTATGGCTTTTCTACTTACATTCGCGGGGCTAAATCAAGCTATATGAACGTTTTTGTTACAGGCGGTGCCGGCTTCATCGGATCGCACCTTACCGAACGATTGGTTGCGGAGGGTCATCAGGTGCACATCTTCGATAACCTGCATCGCAACGCGATAAAATATTCTTCCATACTCGACCATCCTTCCGTTCGATTTACGCAAGGCGACATACTCGATAAGGATAG
>JBJTRD010000379.1:0-3929 GCA_046075945.1 Flavobacteriales bacterium | reverse complement strand
TGAAATTCGGTAGTGAAAATACTACTGCCAAACTGCTCTTTTGCGAGGCTATCGGTATACTGACGGGTGTTGATGCTGATGAACGAATTGCCACGGAAGTTTTTTCGGATGCGACCGCCGTACGCGTAATTGGGTATTTGAACGAAACCACCGTTTTGCTCGGTCTTTCCTACCATGATCATGCACGACATATTGCCGGGCAGTTGTGTTCCATTGAGCACTGCACCTTGAAATGCGCGATTACCCCAACGGGCGTCTTGATCAATGGAACCTTGATCGTAGTATTGCTTGTAGCGATTGGTTACGCTCTTGCCCATGGGGTCCCACGGATTGCGTTCGAAGAGCATAAAACGGTTGTAGCCTTTCCAGGAAGCGAACGTCAGATCCGAAACGGCAAGCCATTGTATACCACCAACAGAGGTGCTCCACGAACCGAACTTCGTTTTGAAATTACCATACAAGGTCATCCCTAACATGCCCCCGAGATTACCCCCCAGCGCAACCGTGCCGAGCGGGTATTGAATGTCCGGGCGAAGGCTGTCGGGTATTTGTTTTCCGTAGGAAGTTCCGATGTTTCCATTGAGGAATTGAAACCAGCGCAAATCGAATCCCCAGGATGAACCACCGGGTAATTGCCCGCTTACATTCATCAACAAGTTCGGAAGCTGCGCATCATCGCCGATGAACAAGGAGCGTGGCAGAACCGTGTCGCCTAGTGCAGATGTGAGCGTGTATGGAAGTTGCTGTTGCGTATACGTGGCAAAGAATCGATAGAAGCCATTCACCTGCACACTGCCTTGGGGTTTGCGAAACTCCGATGGCGAAAGTCCCGGTGTATAATACGTTTTTTCGATGGTATCGCGAAGAAGCAATATATCTATTTGGTTGTCCGTCTCCGATTGCGCAATCAGCGATTGCAGCGACAGGATCACAAGACAAAGTGAGGTAAGAGTTCCCTTCATCATTGCATTTCCTGTTGTTTGAATTTGACGAAGCGCGCCGATTCTTCACCTGCTGCCGGAGGCACGACATAGAATGGAATGTTGGCATACGCGCAATGGCCATTGCCATCCGTTCCTTCATAGAAGAGACGGTATGCGCCTTCGGTGCGCGGAGCCCTGAAGGTTGCCGTAGCAGCCGACTTATCTTTAAATAAACCACTCACCGGCGTGGGAGCGGTCTCGGCATCACCGCCGGCTTTGATGTCGGTACTCTCGGGCACAATGAGCCATTTGCCTTTCAGCTTGTCGCCTTCGGGATCGATTATTTGGGCAAGGGTCTCATATTTTTTATCGGCCGTGAGCATGATGGATTCATGCGCATTCTTTCCATCGATGGTGAGTCCTGTGAGATGAGGTGCTCTGTTTTGCGGCCATTGCCCCGACCAAAAATGTTCGAGCTCGTCGATGGGTTCGGAGCGCAGTCCTTCGCGTGTAAATAAACCGTACCAGGTGGAGGTGGTTTCTTGTTTGAATCCCCATAGGAACACATACGATCCCATGCAGTTTTTGGAAGCCGCTACAATTTCATTTTCGTAGCGTTCTTTGTATGAAACTGCTTTTTCTGCGCTCGTCTGTTCAATAGGCACTCCCCATCGAGTTTTCTCTACTTCCCAGTGTCCGTTGGGCCCCCACTCAGTGATGAGGTAAGGACCTGTCCAGCCATAATTGGCCAGATTCTTTTTGACCGATGCTATGTCGCCGTATGTGTTGATGCAGTAGATATCGATTTCCGGTGCGTCTTGCATAATCAGTTTCACCTCAGCCGGGTCGAGGCCTGCAGTAACTGTAGATGTTGGATGATTGGGGTCCACTTCATGGATCATTTTCGCAACATCGTTCACCGCTTTCCAGACGTTGGTATTGGTGTAGAATAAATCGACCTCGTTGCCGATGCCCCAGAAGAGCAGGGCAGGGTGGTCTTTAATGTCCATCACAATTTTGCGGAAATATTCGAGCTGCGCTTTCACTTTAGGCTGGTCGTCGTAGTCGAATCCGTGACGTTCGTGTTGCATCCAGAGCCCCATCATGACTGTTAGCCCGAGCGAATGCGCTTTGTCAAGAACTTCCTTGGCATTGTCGGTGCTCCACGTGCGAACCGAGTTGCCGCCAATGCGGGCAAGCTCATCCCACTGCTCACTGCCACCGCCTCCTTTCACGTAGTATTCAATCCCGTCGCGGTAGAGCCGGTACTCGCCTTGTGCGTTTGTTTTCACTTCCACATGCGACGGTTGCGCAGATGCAAGGCAGTGAAATAGGACAAGAGAAACCCACAACATGGAACATCTCATAATGCCGGAAACGAGTGTTGTATTCACGAAAAAAAGCGAATTGAAATTAGTGCCATCGATGAGTGATTAAAAACAAATCGTTTGGGGTAAATAACGGCTAACTTTCCCGAAACAAAAAACTTTTTGTAAAACTAACAATTACTCTATATTCGAATCCAAAATAATTCCGAATGTCAAAAAAACTACTCTCTCTTTTTATGGCGCTGAGCCTGGTCTCTGGTGCATTTGCTTTTAGCGTAACCTTTCAGGTGGATATGTCACAGCAAAGCGGTTTTACAACCCCTGAAGTGAATGGTTCGTTCAACAACTGGTGTGGCAACTGCTTTCCCATGTCGGATGCCAATGGCGACAACATTTGGGAAGCAACCACCGATTTACCTGCGGGAACCTATGAGTTCAAATTCTCTGCAGACAACTGGGGTTCGCAGGAAACGTTGCTGGCAGGTACAGCGTGTACGGTGACGAGTTTTGGCTTTACCAATCGCACCTTGGCAGTGAGTGCCGATGTTGTGTTGCCTGTAGTTTGCTGGGGAAGTTGTACTGACTGTGCATCGACGCCCAATGTGTATCAGGTAGAATTTCAGGTGGACATGAACGGTATTACAGGTTTCACAACACCCGAAGTAAATGGCACCTTCAACGGTTGGTGCGGCAACTGTACTGCGCTGGCTGATCCCGATGGTGACAACGTGTGGTCGATGGTGGTGAGCTTGCAAGAAGGATATTACGAGTACAAGTTCAGCTACGACAACTGGGCCGGCCAGGAAACGCTCGCACCCGGAAGTTCATGCACCGTAACGACCGACATCTACACGAATCGCACGTTGAATCTTAATAGCGATATCACGCTCGACCCGGTATGTTGGGGCAGCTGCGATCTGTGTGGTCAGGGTTCAGGACCATACAATGTGACCTTCGCTGTCGACATGTCGCAGGTTGGCTTTGCATACAATACGCCTGAAGTAAACGGAACATTCAACAACTGGTGTGGCAACTGCGCGCCGATGAGCGATGCAGACGGCGACCACATTTGGACCATCACCATCCCATTGCCTGCCGGCACACACGCCTACAAGTTTTCGTATGATAACTGGACAGGCCAGGAAGAACTCATTCCCGGTAGTGCATGTACTATTACTGATTCAGGTTTTACCAACCGCACCATCGATGTGGCAGAACCCACCACACTAGCGAACGTTTGCTGGTCGAGTTGTGAAGCGTGTGTTGTGGGGGTTGATGAAAAGAAAGAAACCACATTCACTGTATATCCGAATCCTGTTCGCGATATCCTGAACCTAGTGATTTCGAAAAATGAGATGACTGAAATTAGCGTATGCGATATGACCGGACGTGCGCTATTGACTTCGAATGTTCAGGGAGGTCGCTCAACACAACTCGATGTAAGCAATCTTACCTCGGGAACGTATGTGGTAACCCTTCGCAACAAAAGTGAATTGCTACGCGAAGTGATCCAAGTGATCCGATAGTCTTTTCTGATTGAAAGTTGAAGGTTGGAAAGTTGAAAGTTAGTAGAGTGTACAACTTTCAACTTTCCACCCTTCAACCAGAAAAGACTATCGTATCACTTGGATCACTCCGCGAAGCAATTCACTTTTGTTGCGAAGGGTTACCACATACG
>JBJTRD010000378.1:0-3350 GCA_046075945.1 Flavobacteriales bacterium | reverse complement strand
ATGGGTAGGTGCGAGGTGCGAGGTGCGAGGTGCGAGGTGCGAGGTGCGAGGTGCGAGGTGCGAGGTTTTAAACAGTCACAAAGTTATTATCTACAAATAATCTTTTTGAAGGGCCCGAGTTGAATTTTCAACCCGGGCCTTTTAATTGGCCCATCGCCCTTCGTCCTTCGCACATTGCCCTTCGCCCCTCGTCCCTCGTCCCTCGTACTTCGCACTTCGCCCTTCGCACATTGCACCTCGCACATCGCCCTTCGTATCCATTTTTCCCCTATACTTGCTTCACCTTAATTAAAGCGGACATACTACCATCGCCCTTCAAGGCATGGAACTAACCACCACAACCACTCAGTGTAGTCCTCTTTTGTACCTGCGGAAAGTCTTGAGATCAACAGCGCGGCCGTTGACCTTAACTGCTTTTTGCCTATGCTCGTGCCACTACATCGATGTGTCGCTTTGTGCTCTATGCTGCTATCATTAGTATGCCCGCATACGCATGCTCAATTCACAGACAACACCCTCAACTCGGGAATTTTTATTGGAAACGAAGTAGGTATTTGGGGCAATGGTATGAGCGCATTCGACTTCAACAGCGATGGCTTCGATGATCTGACCATTGCCGAAAATTTATCGGGCATCGCATTGTATCAAAGTGAAGGCGATGGCAGTTTTGAGCTGACCGATTTTGTTGCACTCAATGCGGTGATCAAACAAGTGATGTGGGTGGATTTCGACAATGACGATGATGCCGATCTTTTTGCCACAACAAACGGAAGCGGTTTGTTTTTGTACGAACGCATGGAAGATGGTTCGCTTTTTTATCGCGCAGAACTGTTTTCTCAATATGCGCAGTGCGACGCGCAAGGTGCATCGTGGGAAGACTATGATAAAGATGGCTGGAAAGATTTGTTTGTTTGTTCTTACCTCTATGGTCAGGCACCGCAATATCCCAACCTGCTTTTTCACAACGACCAGGGAGTGTTTACGGAAGTAGGCGAGCAAATGGGTGTTGCGTCATGGGCCAACCAAGGCTTTCAAGGTGTATGGACCGACTTCGATAAAGACGGATGGAAGGATCTGTATGTGATTAACGATCATGAAGTGGGTAACGAATTTTATCGTAACAACGCAGGTGTTGGTTTCGAAAATTTGTCGGCGGTAAATGGCTCGGCTATGGCGCTCGCATCGATGAGTAATTCAGTGGCAGACTTTGATCGCGATGGCGACTTCGATGTGTTTGTGAGCAATGGAGGTTATCAGGCCTTGTTGCAAAACACGAATAACATGTTTGAAAATGTTGCAGCCGAATATGGTATTACGGCGTTCACATTTGGGTGGTCGGGTGTGTGGCTGGATTGCGACAATGACGGCTGGCAGGATTTGTATTTGTGCAACACGAACGGATATAACAATGGCGATAATAATTTCTTCTGGACAAATGAAATGGGTTCCGCATTTTCGGAAGATGTTTTTGATCCGCACACCATGTCGAGTTACGTTGCAGTGACGGGCGATTTCAACAACGATCGATTTGCCGATATCGCCGTCTACAGCGGCTTTCCGGCTACGGTGCATGTATGGATGAACACTGCACTGTCGGTTCATCACGCTGTGAAGATTGACTTGCACGGTGAAGTGTCGGATCATGCAGGCGTGGGTGCTGAAGTGCTTGCTTTCATCGGCAGTGATGTTTCGTTGCATCAGGTGCTGGCGGGTGAAAATTATTTGTCGCAAAATTCTTCGTCGGTTATCATTGGTAGCGGCGAAGCAACGATGATTGATTCGCTGGTGGTGAAGTGGCCATCGGGGTGGAGAGATGTTTTTTACAATGTGCCGGCCGATGCAGATTACGATATTACCGAAGGCGAAACGTTTCAGGTATCACTTGCATCGTCCGATGATTTTTTGATGTGTGCGGGTTCTATATGCAACGTGCAAGTGCTTGTGTCGGATGCGATGTTTGAAGGAAGTATTCTGTGGAGCGCTGGCAACGAAGGGTTCTATGCGCAAGTGGGTGACACCGGAAATTATGTGGTGACTATTACGAACGTAGTTGGATTGCAACGCATGCTTTCCTTTACAGTCAACCTGCATGAAACGCCGTATGTGCAGACGTCTATTACTGCTCCGCTCTGCCATGGTCAAAGCACCGCTGCTTGCGAGTTAATTTCCGATGAGCTGGCATTTGTAAACGGCAGTGAATTTCTGTCGTCGCTTACACTCACAAATTTGAATACAGGTGCTCATACATTTTCGCTGGTAGATGTGCATGGTTGCGCAAGCACACTCGATGTGACGATTCCCGAAACACCCGCGATGTCGATTGCACAATCATCGATAGCTATCTGTGCGAATGCAACCGAAATTGCGATCCCTGAAATTTACAATGCAACACCACCGCTTGATATTGAATGGTGGAATGAAGAAGAGGAAGACGAAGAAGAACAATTCGCAATGGGTGAGCACGAACTGATGGTTACCGACTTCCATGGTTGCGAAGCTTCATTCGCAGTTTTTGTAGATCATTATTCCGCTGTGCAGTTGATAGTAAATGCAGACACTGCGTGTGCGGGTGAAACGAGCGCATACACGTGGCACGCGATAGGTGCTACACAAGTGGTATGGGCGGTGGTGGAAAACAATGCGCTGGATGAGTTGCCCGCAGGCACGTACACATTGCTTGCGGAGGATGAACACGGATGCCTTAGCGCACACGATTTTACCATTCATGATTTTGCACCGATTGAAATCGAGTTGTCGCTCGATGCAATGTCGAATGAGTTGCAGGCAGCTGTGAGTGGTGGGGTAGAACCTTACACGTGGGAGTGGGGCACGGGAGCAACAACACCCAACATTGAAGTTACCGAGAGTGGAACCTATGCATTGAGCATTACCGACGCAGCCGGTTGCACATCGCAAGCAGATACCACCATCGTGTTGGCGCATATCGATGAGCATGCAGGTTGGTATGTTGATATTACACCGTTCACACATACACTCACCATCGACAGCCCGTTCGCCGGACAAGTCTATGTGTACGATATGCAGGGTAGGGTAGTGGCTACGTTGCGCGTTAGTGTCGGTTTGCAGAGCATCGATGTGAGTCGGTGGGCGAGGGGGAGGTATGTGGTGAGGGGCGAATGAGGAGTGGCGAGTGGCGAGTGGCGAGTGGCGAGTGGCGAGTGGCGAGTCGAATAAATGGGCATAAGTTATAGGGAAATGGAATAGGGAATTTTTGCTACTGGTTGTTGCTTTGCTCGTACAAAATTTCATGTACTATGAAGCACGATTTTAAAGGTCCATTGCAGCACAAAGCATTTGAATTTGGGGTGAATGCATACAGGCAATGCGCT
>JBJTRD010000377.1:0-3211 GCA_046075945.1 Flavobacteriales bacterium | reverse complement strand
GTCGTCTACGCTGTTGTTGGAAGCCGCATCGAGTTCAAACACGTTGAACTGCATATCTTCCAGATGTTCGCCCATCGCACCATTCACCGCTTTTGCGAAAATGCGTGCGCAGGTTGTTTTACCTACGCCCCGCGGACCGGTAAACAAATAGGCTTGTGCAATCTGGCTGTTGGCAATGGCACTTTGAAGGGTGGTGGTAATATGTTTTTGTCCGACCACGGTTTCCCAAGTGTCGGGGCGGTATTTGCGCGCTGAAACAATGAAGTGCTCTGCCATAGAGGGCAAAGATGCATCGCGAAGGCCATGCGTAATTCACAATTTTCGAACAGATGAAGGAAGTCCGCCGTTACATGTAGTTGGGACAGGTCTTGGCATTTTGTTTCCTTGGAAACTTCGAAAATGTATGCAGGAGCGAGAACTCAAGTCCGCCGCGGCCATTGCTGGCAGGCTTCAATGAGCTGGTATTTATATCATAGCTAATGGCCGCATTCCAGCTGCCATATTGCAACCCGGCCATTAAGAAACCCGAATCTTTGGCTCGCAGAAAAATACCGCCATACAATCCGTTTCGTGCCCACGGCTTTTCACTTAGCGTGTAATGCACCAATCCGCCAATGTTGAACTCAGTGTATTTACCCTGGCGCATGAGTAGCAACATGGGTTCAAACGTGAGTTCGTTGGTGTACTTGTATTTGTAACTGCCATGCAAGTTGAAGCGCGTGTCCAGTTTTACATATCCCTCATTCAAAAAGCTTTGTTTTGGACGCGATAAATTGAATAGACTGATACCCGCTGTGAACGATTGTTTGTCGTCGATGGGGCGCGAGTAAGTGGCACCGAGGTTCAGGTTGAGGTAGCCGCGCTGCGCTCTGGGGAAGGTTTCCTGTGGCAAATTGGGGTCGTAGTTAACCCCGTTCCATTGGCTGTCGTAGGTGAGTTTCGAATAATCGATACGCATAGAAGTGAAGCCCAGCATGGCACCCGCATTCAGAGTGGCTTTTTCATCGAATGGCACCTTGAATTGTTGCGCGGCCACCAGGTTAACGCCGGTGGTCTTCAGCTGCGAGTCGCCCGCTTTGTCGGAGTAAACTGAAATACCTCCATGAAAGGGAAGTTCTTTGAAGTTGCCGTCTTCGCTGTTGAATATGCCGTCGGGCAGTGCAATGTTGTTGGCATCGGCACCAAAAGCAAAGGTCGAAAACGGGGTGGTCACGGAGCGCCATTGGGTGCGTTGGTTGATACCTACTCTATACGAACCACTGAACTGACCGCACAACGCCGGATTCAACAACAAGGGAGATTGAAAAAACTGCGAGAAATGAATGTCTTGCGCATGCAGTTGGCCGGGCACAACTACAATGGAGCTAACAATGATTATTATATAGGTAAGATGCTTGGTCATAACACAGTTTCGGTTCAGGTCATCAACGAATCACGGTAACATTTCCCTTTTCGAAATATTCCTCGCCTCCTTCGCAGGTTGCTTCGAGGTAATACACAAAAACATCGGGATCCACTTTCATGTCTTTGAAGGTTCCATCCCATCCTTCGTTTTGCGAATTTGTTTCGAATACTACTTGCCCCCAGCGGTTGTAGATGGCCAGATGAATTTTCGAAAGGTTAAGACCGCGAACATACAGCTTTTCATTGTCTCCGTCGGCATTCGGTGTAAAAGTGTTGGGTATAAAAATATTCGGTGGTCCGCACACCAGGTTGAGCACCCGCACTTCGACGGTGTCGCTTGCACTGCACTGCGAATCGGAAACGGTGACGGTGTAGATGGTGGTTTGTTCGGGCGATGCGAGTGGCGTTTGCAGCGTTGGGTTGTTCAACGATTCAGCCGGGGTCCATTGGTAAGTATAACCGGCAGGCTGTGCGCTGAGGAGTGCATTTTCTCCCGAAGCAATCACGAATTGATTGGTGGTAGCAAAAACGGTGGTCGGATTGAGGCCGCTCCACGAAACCATTACGGAGTCGCTGGCTGTGCAGCCCTCCGCAGAAGTTGAATGCACAGTGAAGAGTGTAGGTTCGTCGATAAGAACTACGATAGAAGCCGTGTTTTGACCCGAGAGAATGGGCTCTTCGGGTGTCCAGCTGTAGGTCAGCAATGGATTCGGATTTTCCACGTCGATGGTGACCTGTTCTCCGGCACAAATCGTAAAATCTGCTTCCACAGTTGTTTGATCGGTTGCCAGATCTACATATACAGCTTGTTCAACACTGCAATTGCCACTCGAAATTTGAATATAATAAACGTCGCTTTCTATTACTTGTATAATGATGTCTGTATCGGTGCTGTCGTCATTCAAGAGTGTGTTGAAACCCCAGTCGTTGCTGTCGCTCCAGGCAATGAGCGCATCGGTGGGAGAGTAGGATGCGGCCAGTGTTATCTCGTCGGGCTCGCACAGCAGGGTGTCTTCTGAAACCACCGTGAATTGCAGCACATCGACATGGAGTGTATATGTGGTAACACAGCCGTTGTCGGTTTGAGTGATGGTGAAGTCCCGACTTTCGGTGCCGTTGTAGAATGTAGTGTAAGAGGTCGGATCGGTTAACCCATCCGCCGGCGACCAGCTGAAAATACCCGAGGCAGAGGGGACAGAAAGCACGTTATTGGGAGTTGTGCATACCAGCACATCGTTCAGCGATACCTGCGCAGGCTCTGTGATGGTAATGGTGTGCTGGATGCTATCCAAACCGTTGCAGGTAAGAGCGCTTTCTGCGATTAAGGTTACCGTGTAAGTACCGGGTGCCGCGTATGTATGCGATGGGCTTTGCAGATTGGAAAATGTTCCGTCACCGAAGGCCCAGGAATAGGCTTGCGCCCCGCTGCTGGCATTGGTGAATGTTGTTTGATTGCCGATGCAGTCGGTGGGGTCGTTGAAGAACTCGGCGACCGTAATGGGCAGTTGAAAATCGAATTTGAAAACGCCGTTATTGCACGAGCTACCGTTGGTGCTGCTCCATGCATTCGACGGGAAAATGGGGAAGTCGTCGTTGCCACCGCAGCCTGCGCATACACTTTGGTAGATCACTCCTTTGCGATCGAAACGGCTCGTGCCACCATCGACGTGTTCTTGGCTCGTGCTGCCACCAAAGAAGGTCGCGTACTCCATGGCCGACATATTTTCATCGAACACAGCCATATAAAAATCGCCTGTCGTGCTGAGGTTGTCGTAAGCATCGTTGGTAATGGGCATGTTGAAGATGG
>JBJTRD010000376.1:0-3478 GCA_046075945.1 Flavobacteriales bacterium | reverse complement strand
CATCGCCGGCGCCACCCAGAAAGGTGGACCAAACCAACGTATCACCGTTCAGTCCGTATTTTGTAATGGCAATGTCGATTCCCTGTCCTCCGGACACCGTGCTATCACCGCCATTGTGCGTCTCGTCGTAACTTCCCAACGTTGTCGGGTATCCTTGGCCGAATGCAGAGCTACCGCTATACAGGTATCCTTCTTCGTCATAGGTTGCAGTCTACCCAACGTTGTTACTCGTGCTGCCCGAGTAAGTAGAAAAAACTAACTCAGGATCGATAATCAATTCATAGTTGTGATTGTATCCTTTGGGAAAATCGAACGTCACCACATTTCCTTTCAGGTTGTAACGGCAAGCCACAAGTTTCTTTTCTCCATCGATGATTTGCCAGGCGAGCGGCTTTTGTTCTGTGACCTCTCCAATGCTTGTTTGCACTGTGAGGCGCTCGTGATCGAGCCGCAGCAATGTTTGCCCTTCATAGCGCATGGCGATGGTTTCAGCGCTGGCGCCCGCTTTCACGATGAGGTCGTATTTCAAAAAGTCGCCGCCCGCATGCATTTTCAGGTCGATACCGGGGTAAAGCGATTGCAGTTCGGCTTCCAGAAAATGCCGGCAACCGCCGGCCCAGTGCGCGGGGTCGTTACCCTGAAAAAAGTTACTGTAGTTCGCTTGCTGGTCGGTCAAGGTCGAACGAAGCGTGCGAGTTTGAGCGCCAATGAATGACACACGGTATACATGTCCGCGTGCGCCTGTGGTGCCGGCTTCTTGATCGTGTCGGTTGTGCAGCCCAGCGAGGTCGAACACGTGGTAGGTGAGGGAGCCCTTTTCGAGAAACACCTTACCACCGCCGACGTTGGCACCGGCGATGACGTGAGTCGGCCATTGGCCCTTGTTTTCGACCAACGCCTGCGCAGGCCGCTGCGCCATCAATTGCGTCGTGCAGATAATTATAGCGATACAAGCAATGAGTTTTTGCATGAACCGAAAGTAGGGAAAAGTTGCGAAGTGCGAATGGCAAGTGACGAATGACGAGTGACAAATGGCGCGAGGCTCGGCCTTCTAGCTGTCAACCCTCAACCCTAGACTCCCCCCATAAAAAAGCCCCGCGTTGAACTCTCAACACGGGCCTTTCTATTCGTCACTCGCCACTCGTCACTATCTAGCGACTTCCATCCTCTTCACCACACTCTCACCATTGGAGGTGGCGCGCACGAAGTATATTCCTCCTGCAAGTGCAGATACATCCATTTCATTCATCCAGTTACCATCGTATATCACACGACCCATGGTGTCGTAGATAACCATGCTCTGAGGCATAATCTCTCCATGTGCAAAATGAACGATGTCTGACGATGGATTCGGCCAGAGATCAATGCGCAATGGCTCGATGCTCAACTCGGTAGAACGAACGCAGTTAATTGGACTTACTGAACGTATGTAGTTTTTCGAATTACCACAATCGTTGAACGCGTACACTTTGATTTGGCCATTTCCTTGGCCTACCAATATGTTGAGCACCGCTGTTCCCTGCCCGCCCGTAATGGTCCACCCATTGGGTAATTGCCAGAAATACGACACACCCGCAATTGGGTTGAGAATCGAGATTACAGCGGCTGAATTTCTGCACAACGTTGCAGGAAGCACAATGCCTTGTGGTATGCCCGGTGCTGTGTTCACGGTGATGGTCACCGACATGCATGCAGTGATGCCGCAGCTGCCTCCTTCCGAACGAACGAAATAGGTGGTAGTTGTTGCGGGCGATACCGTAAACGATGCACCCGTTGCAACAGCGGTCCCGCCACACGTGCCGGCATACCATTTCCATGTACCTCCTGTACCTGTTGACCCTTGCACACTGAGGGTTGTAGTTGCACCTTGGCAGATAGCAGTTGCTGTTGCATTCACCGCTGTTGGTCCGCAACCGGTTGCCAATACGTTTACAGTAACCGATGCACAAGCGGTGGTGTTGCAGGTTCCTTCCGCACGCACGAAGTAGGTGGTTGTTGCAGAAACAACGGTAGAGAGAGAAGCTCCAGTTCCGACCAGCACGCCTCCGCAACTGTTTTTATACCACTTCCACTGCGCTCCTGTACCCAGACTTCCACCGTTTACGGTGAGCGTTACAGTAGCGTTGGCCTGCACCGAAGTCGATGAAGCCGTTGCACTCACAGGCGCCGTGCTGTTGGTGTTGATTGCAATGGTCAGCGATGCAGTAGTCGCACACTGACCCGCAGTTGGAGTGAACGTGTAGGTTGTGGTTGCCGTGTTGTTGATAGCAGGCGACCAGCTACCCGTGATGCCGTTGGTTGAAGTGGTTGGCAACGCAGGGATGGATGCACCGCTGCAATACGGACTTACAGCATTGAACGCAGGCGTCACGTTCGGGTTGATCGTAATGGTAAGTGTTCGAGTAGTCGCACACTGACCTGCAGATGGAGTGAACGTGTAGGTTGTGGTTGCCGTGTTGTTGATAGCAGGCGACCAGCTACCCGTGATACCGTTGGTTGAAGTGGTTGGCAACGCCGGGATGGATGCACCGCTGCAATACGGACCTACAGCATTGAACGCAGGCGTCACGTTCGGATTGATGGTAATGGTGAGTGTTCGAGTAGTCGCACACTGACCTGCAGTTGGAGTGAACGTGTACGTTGTGGTCGTTGTGTTGTTGATAGCAGGCGACCAGCTACCCGTGATACCGTTGGTTGAAGTGGTTGGCAACGCAGGGATGGATGCACCGCTGCAATACGGACCTACTGCATTGAACGCAGGCGTCAACGTAGGTTGCACCGTGAGGTTCAGGGTTGCCGTGTTGGGGCAGCCCGTGTTGTTGGTGGTCACATAGGTGTAGGTGCCCGACTGCGTATAGGTATTGCCATTCCAGCTGTAGCTATCGCAGGCGCTTACTGTTTCAATGCTGAACGTAGGTGCGCCAATGGTCAGTATGAGTTGGGCGATGCTATCGCAACCCGCCGCATTGTGAAGTGTCACCTCATAAGTGCCGGAGGTTGTATAAGTGGTATTGTTCCAGGTATACGGTCCGCAAGCATGAACGGTCTCTGTGCTGAAGTCGGGCTCTACGTCTGTTCCGACGCACATGCAATCGCCCGTGATCATATCATTCGCGGTACACGGATTTCCGTCATCGCACGAAGTTCCCGGCTCGGCACCTGCACAGTTGTCGTTTGCGTCGCATGTGCCGTCGCTGTCTGCATCAGCAAATGTTCCTGCGCATGAGCAGTCAGCGAGGATAATGTCGTTTACGGTGCAAGGATTGTTATCATCGCACGCAGCGCCCGCTTCTGAACCCGCACAGTTGTCGTTTGCGTCGCAAGTGCCGTCATTGTCGGCATCGGCGAAGGTTCCTGCGCACGAGCAATCGGCGAGGATGATATCGTTCACGGTGCAAGGATTGTTATCATCGCACGCAGCGCCCGCTTCTGGACCCGCACAGTTGTCGTTTGCGTCGCAAGTGCCATCGCTGTCTGC
>JBJTRD010000375.1:0-5626 GCA_046075945.1 Flavobacteriales bacterium | reverse complement strand
CTTCGATGCCTTTGCCGGCTACATCATGGCCGCCACTGTGGCCCCCTTCCTGCTGTCTTTGCTGTGGCACAGCATCCTGCTGGCCACGCTGCACCTGCCCTGGCTGCGCTGCGGCGGGGCGGGTGGGGTGGCTGTCGGCGGGGGTTGCAGGTGCAACGGGGTCACCCTTGGGATTGCTGATGTGGCCATCGAGTGTGAGTTTGTTGTTCAGTCGGTATATGAATCCGCCTTCTGCACTTACGGCTTGAGCTCTACCGTAGTTTTCACCCAGCAGAATGGTGTAGTAGTTCAATTGCACACCGACGTCGAGTTTTTCGCCGAGGCCCATTGCGTAGGAAATACCTCCTTTGGAAGATGCATACTGCGAATAGCCGAAGCTGTGAAAGCTGCCTGCCACAACTCCTTTCCCCAAGCGCGCTGCAACAAAAAGACCTTTGTCGCTGAGTGCAGTTAGTCCGAATCTGTTTTCGTAATACACCCCTGCGTCGATGGTCTTCACCGCATTCAGTCCTGCCTGGTTGTGAAACACACTCCATCCATCGCTGAGAGCAGTATACGCACCGGCCATGGCAGAGGAACGACCACCGGCGTTGTCGTTGAACTGGGCGGATGCTGTAAGGCAGCAGGCAGCAAGTAAGAGCGACCAAAGTAAACGTGGTATCATCGCGAGCAAGATAGTGCTAGCGGCTTAATTGGGGAACGGCATAACCGGGTAAAAAAAATTCCGGAATATTCCGGAATCTTTTCGAGTGCGGGCGGAGGGACTCGAACCCCCATGCCTCGCGGCACCAGATCCTAAGTCTGGCGCGTCTGCCAATTTCGCCACGCCCGCGTGGAAGGCGGCGCGAATATACACACAGCGTGTCAAATGCACGAATGCAATTTTCCATTATACGCGAATACCTTCCGTGCATTAGTTTTGCGCCCCCGATTCCAACGGGCTTTCTATACATTCTAAACAGGTCATCATGAATATCGAACGTAAAGACATCGACACGCTGAATGCAGAGTTGCACATTCATCTGGCTCCGGCCGACTACACCGAGCGTGTCGACACCGCCATGAAGAAATACCGCAAAACCATGCAGATGCCGGGCTTCCGTCCGGGGCATGTGCCGATGTCGGTCGTAAAACAGCGCTATGGTAAGAGCATTTTGGCGGAGGAAATCAACCGCGTTATTCAGGATAATCTCTATAAGTTTTTATCTGAAAATAAAATCGAAGTATTGGGAAGCCCCATTCCGTCTAACGAGCATGAAGAAGTGGGTAACTGGGATAATCCGGGCGATTTCAAATTCACGTATCAGCTGGGTCTTGCTCCGACCATTAACGTCGACCTGAGCACATCGCTCACCTTCGACTACTATAAAGTGGACGTGAACGACGAGCTCATCAATCGTCAGGTGAAAGATTTGGCGCGTCGTTACGGCAAAATGTCGGATCCCGAAACGAGTGAAGCGGAAGACATGCTGATGGTAGAATTGAATGAACTGGGTGAAGACGGCATGTTGAAGGAAGGCGGTATTTCAAATAAAACAACGGTGTCGATCGAGTTTGTGAAAGACTCAGCAACCAAAGCATCTCTCGTGGGGCTTACAGTTGGCAGCATCGTAGCGATAGACCCGAATCATTTGACCGAAAATCACGAAGATTTGGCCAAGATGCTGGGCATTACGCATCACGACGTGCACCATTTGACTGCTAAGTTTCAGTTGAAGGTAAACGAAATAAAGCGCATCGAGCCGCACGCAATCGATCAGGAATTGTTCGACAAATTGTATGGTCCGGGCGAGGTGAATGCAGAGCAGGAAATGCGCGGCAAGGTGAAGGCCGATTTGGAGCAGATGTTTAGCCGTGATTCCGATTTCTTGTTCAAGCGCGAGTTTGCCAAGAAAATTACCGAGTCCATCGACCCGCAATTGCCTGATACTTTTTTGAAGCGCTACATTCAGCTCACCAACGAAAAGCCGGTGACGCCTGAAATGGTAGAGCATGATTATCCGTTCTACGCAGCGCAGTTGCGCTGGGAGTTGATTGAAGGAAAAATTATACGCCAGTATGAATTGCGTGTAAGCCCCGATGATGCAATGACCCATGTGAAGCAGGTATTGGCTTCACGTTATGCGCAATACGGATTGCCCATGGAAGATGAAATGCTCACCGAATTTGCGAAGCAAACCTTGGCGAAAAAGGAAGAAGCGAAAAACGTGTACGATTTTCTGTATGAAGAAAAGATGATAGCTGTTGTGAAGGAGAAGTGCTCGTTGAATGAAATTTCAATCGGCTACGAAGACTTCATTCACAAGGTGCAGCACGCGTAGTTTAGCGGGTGTGCCTGAAAACGTTGAAGAGCACCGAGGTTATTCTGTATCATTTTTTAGGCAGCTAAAGAATCTTGCAACTATGCATTTATAACATGAAATGTTAGAATTGCATACTTGATTCATCTTTCTAAAAATGACATGTCGCGCAGTAATCGCCACTTTCATAGTTCAAGCAACTTTAATTACATCCATAGAATTGCACAAAAAAAGCCACCGATGTAGGTGGCTTTTTTCATGAGAATGGTTAGGGTTAATTTTTTACTACCCGCATAGTAGAGCTTGTGTTGCCGTTATCGATGACCAATAAATAATAGCCATTTGGCATTGCTTCCATATCGAGGATGAATGTGTTGCTGCCGGAAGTACAAACTGCATTTTGCTGCAGAACCGTTCTGCCCGTTACATCGCAAATTCGAAGTTGAGCGCTCTGATCTTGGGTGGCTTCAAGAAGTACGTTCAATTTTCCGTTGGTAGGGTTGGGGAATACATTCGCGATAGCAACGGTTGCTTCTGATGAAGAAGTATTCAACTCGGCCGACGGGGTTTCTTCACCTTCACGGAAAGTTGAAGCACTGATGGACGCTTTCAGTGTGTAGCAGAGAGAAGTGTTGAAGGCGCCGTTGTAGCCATAGACTTGCAGTTGCCATGTACCCGTGACGGTAGTGTTGTAAATAATTACTTCAGATGTAGTGCCGCCATTTTGAGATATCGCTACCTGCGTGCCGCTTGGATTGTAAAGGCGTACGTCATAGTCGGCCGGAAGAGTGGTGAGGTCAATTCGAATATTACGTGCGGTAGAAGTGTTCGAAAACTTAAACCAGTCTTTGTCGGTACTTGACGAGATGAGCGCCGTAATATTTGTGTTGACAGGAATCGTTTTCGCTGCGCTGGAGGTATTGTTGCTTTCGTATGTATCTGTGCAGGTTGTGGTTGTGCTTGTTGTGGTAAAGTTGATTGCAGAGAACGATCCATTACCTGCCGAGCAAACGGATTGCACTTGCACGTTGTAGGCGGTGCCTGCTGTTAACCCGGTAATAGTATAGGAAGTTGTGGATACGTTTACGGAAGTCCACACGCTTGAAGAGGCAGGTTTGTATTGCAACACATAGCCTGTTGCTCCGCTCACTGCAGCCCAGCTCACTGTGGCTCCGGTCTGTGTAATAGAGCCTACTGTTAAACCGGTAATAGCCCCGCAAAGAACAGGAGTGGGTGTGCTGCAGCCGTTGCTGGTAAGCAGTGAAACGCGCGCGCCACCTGTTGCGAAAAGTGCTTGCATTCGGGAGATTTGTGCGTTTGAGAACATATACATACAAGCATCGTCGGTGTAGTCCATGTAGTTCATAAACAAATCGCCATTGGGCCCATTGCTGCAAGTAACTCTTGGAAATGCAGGACAACCGTAGTTCGGCCCGGCGGCATTCGGCGTGTCTGTAACCTGGTCGCTACCGGTACAGCCGGTGCCATCGTCGCCCCAAATGTGAAAGAGATTAAGCCAGTGGCCTACTTCGTGTGTAGCTGTTCGGCCTTTGTTAAATGGGGCCGTGGCGGTTCCGATAGTTCCGAAATATTGGTAGTCGATAACAACACCATCGGTGCTTGCTGATCCGCCGGGGAATTGCGCATAACCTAAGGTGCCGCCACTAAGGTCGCACACCCACATGTTGAGATATTTAGAAGCAATCCATGCATTAGAACCACCCGAAGAGGAAGACTTTACCGTGTTGTTGGTGCCAAATGACGTTGAAGATGTGGGTACACGAAGGACACCATTGGTTGGGTTTCCGCTGGGATCAACGGTAGCCAGGCAGAATTCAATATTCGCGTCGCCAGCCAATCCGGCAAATGCCGATGGGGTATTGTTTACGTCGGCATTGAGCTTGCGGAAGTCCTGATTGAGAACGGTAATTTGCGATTGGATCTGGGCGTCGCTGATGTTCTCTGCCGCAGTATTGTAAACCACGTGAACTACTACAGGAATTGTGACGAGAGCGCGGTCGCTTTGCGGATTGTTCATGAGGTAGTCGCGTGTGAACTGTTCAATTTCTTCGCGGCGGTTGATGATGCTCGGGTCCTCCTGTTCGATCAACATTTGATATTCATTGGTGCCACAAATGCGTTGAGCCTGCGAAAATTGTTGCAAGAACAATACTGCAACTAAAAGCGTAAAAATTTGCTTCATGGTGTAGGTGATTTAATTGATTTTTGTCGAATTAAAGAAAGAACTCGATACACACCAAGTATTTTGAAACAAAAGCTATTGATGCAAGGAGAGCGAACACCTTGGCTTGGGTTGCTTTTGGAGTGGGCAGCAGTTCTCACCAATTTGCTATTCACCATTTTTTATCTCAACGAGAGCGCTTGGGCTTTTCCATTTGGTATAGTTGGACCACTCTTTTTGCTTGGCCTGTGTATGCGGGAAAGGCTCTACGCAGAACCTGTTTTACAGTTGGTGTATATCGTTTCGGCTATTGTTGGGTGGTGCAATGTGCAGGATGGTTGGACGAAATGGGACATTGGCGCCGGCACACACATCGCACTGCTGCTGGGGAGCACAATCCTGGCGGGTGTGTGGGGTTTTTTGTTGAGGCGTTATACATCGGCTAATTTTCCTACTATCGATGCGCTGGTAGCTTCGTGGGGAATGCTCGCAACCTGGCTCATGATGTATCAGGTGCATGCGTGCTGGCTCTACCTGCTAGCCGTGAATGCGATCTCTATTTTCATTTATTTCCGAAGGCGTTTATACGTTGCAACCTGTATGTTTGTACTCTATTTCATTTTATCGATCGACGGTTATTTCGAGATGCATTGGTTTAAGTTATGATCAGAATTGCTATTACCGGTCCTGAATGCTGTGGGAAGTCTACGTTGTGCAATTGGCTTTCAGAGCGGATTTTCGATGCACGCGTGGTGAAAGAATACGCCCGTGAATATTTAACGAAGAAAGGTTCCGGCTATGCCTATACGCAAGACGATGTGTTGCAAATTGCGCGTAAGACTTCTGAGCTACTCACGAAGGCCTTCAAATCGAATAGCGATGCATTGATAGTGGATACAGATTTCTACGTGTTGGATATCTGGTGGAGAGAGCGATACGGCGCTGCGAACGATGAGATTACTATGTTGAAGGAAACCTACGATTTTGATTTGTATCTGGTTTGTCAGCCCGACTTACCATGGGAGAGTGATCCACTGCGTGAGAATGAGAATGACCGCAGTCGTTTGTTTG
Source organism: Flavobacteriales bacterium (assembly GCA_046075945.1). Classification (GTDB taxonomy): domain Bacteria; phylum Bacteroidota; class Bacteroidia; order Flavobacteriales_D; family Sanyastnellaceae; genus JAIBBG01. Next base: position 73 of record JBJTRD010000375.1, on the reverse strand, counting down.
CACTTTATATGGAAGACCTTTTTAACGATGGAAAAACTGTAGAGGTCGTAAAGGGGACAGGTGAAGCCCGCAT
>JBJTRD010000374.1:0-2423 GCA_046075945.1 Flavobacteriales bacterium | reverse complement strand
CCCGTGTGAAGTATGCACTCGTTTCCATTCCACTCTACCCGCTCAACATCGCGCATGTGTATGGCAATCTCATCGTCGTTTACAACGAACGGATGAGCACCATCGATGGCACCCAGCACTCCGTGATTGCTCACCATTCCCAAGCTACGCGCGCATGCAACAGCGCATCGGCTGCCGTTGCCACAAAAACTTTGCGAGCCATCGGGGTTGTAAAAATTCATGTAGAAATCTTCGACCGCGTCGTGTTGCAACAAAATCAGGCCATCGCTTCCAATACCAAACTTTCGGTCGCAAAGCCGGACGATTTGTTCAACCGACAGCGACACGTTTCCTGCCCGATTGTCGAGAAGAATAAAATCGTTTCCGGTGCCCTGGTACTTAAAAAAGGAAAGCTGCATAGGCGCAAATTAAAGCGCTGATTAGACTTGCGACTAGGAAAAAATGCTGTTGCCCATTTTCGCGTGTAAATTGCGCTCCATTCAATCCACCGCACGCATGGCATCGACCGCCGAAAAGAAAGAAACGAAGAAAGAACAGTTGCTGAGCAGCGACATTTTGTTGCGCGCTTTCGGGTTAATGGCTACAGCCAAAAGCATGGCCGACATTTACGAAGAGAACGCCAAGGTCACTTCGAAATATGTGCATGCCACTTCGCGCGGCCACGAAGCTTGCCAGCTCGCACTTGGGTTGCAACTTCAGGCGCACGATTATCTGAGCGCCTATTACCGCGACGATAGCATCATGCTCGGTATCGGCATGACGCCCTATGAGCTCATGCTGCAGTTGATGGCCAAGCGCGACGATCCGTTTTCGGGTGGACGCACGTATTACTGCCACCCTTCGTTGCGTCGTGAGCGCATGCCCAAGATTCCGCACCAGAGTTCGGCCACCGGCATGCAAGCCATCCCTACTACCGGTGTGGCCATGGGTGTTCAATACAAAGAGCAACAGGGCATCACCTCCGAAACTGATCCGCGCAGTGTGGTTGTTTGTTCGATAGGTGATGCCGCCATGACCGAAGGCGAAGTGAGTGAAGCATTTCACATGGCCTCGCTCAAGCAGTTGCCGATACTCTATTTTGTGCAAGACAACGAGTGGGACATCAGTGCGCATTCGTCGGAAATTCGTTTTGGCGATGCGTCCGTTTTTGCCAAAGCATTTCCGGGTATTCAGGTGAAACAATTGGATGGTACCGATTTCATGGAGTGCTACACAGCTATTCACGAAATACTCGCCGACATGCGCAAGCACCGCCGCCCGTGGTTGATACACTGCAAAGTACCATTGCTCGGTCACCACACCAGCGGTGTTCGCCGCGAGTGGTATCGCGACGATTTGGAGAGCGCACAGAAGCGTGATCCATTTCCGAAGTTTATCAAGCAATTAAAATCGCTTGGCTTCGATGAAACGCAGCTTATGCAGCTGGCCGACAAGGCACGCAACGAAGTAGAGCAACACTACACGCAAGCCACTCAAGCCGAAGACCCGCGACCGGACGATTTATATAACTACGATTTTGCGCCCACGCCTATCACCACCGAGCAAGGCGAGCGCGAACCCGCAGGTAAAGAGCCCACTGTGATGGTAGACTCTGCGTTGTTTGCCATGCAGGAAATATTGGCCAAACATCCCGAAGCGCTCTTGTATGGACAAGATGTAGGTCGCAGGCTGGGAGGCGTGTTTCGCGAAGCCGCTACACTCGCCGAAAAGTTTGGCGACAACCGCGTGTTTAATACTCCCATACAGGAAGCCTTCATCATAGGCAGCACCGTGGGTATGAGTGCCGCCGGATTGAAGCCCATTGTAGAAGTTCAGTTTGCCGATTATATCTGGCCGGGGCTCAACCAGCTCTTCACCGAAGTGAGCCGCAGCTATTACCTCAGCAACGGCAAATGGCCCGTGAGTGCGGTGGTACGCGTTCCTATTGGCGCCTATGGCAGCGGCGGCCCCTATCACAGCAGCAGTGTAGAAAGTGTACTCGCCAACATCCGCGGAATAAAAATCGTGTACCCTTCCACCGGTGCCGATTTAAAAGGACTTCTGAAAGCCGCCTTCTACGATCCGAACCCCGTGGTGGTGCTCGAGCACAAAGGATTGTACTGGAGCAAGGTGAAGGGCACGGAAGATGCGCGCACCATTGAACCATCGGACGACTATGTGATTCCACTCGGAAAAGCTCGCATTGTGCAGGAAGCGAGTGCAGAACAGAAGGTGACTGTAATCACGTACGGCATGGGTGTTTATTGGGCGAAAGCAGCGGCTAAAGAATTTCCGAATCAGGTTGAAATTGTAGACTTGCGCACCATCCACCCGCTCGATGAGCAAGCTGTGTTTGCCTCGGTGCGCAAGTGCAGCAGGTGCCTGGTACTTACCGAAGAACCTGCGCAAAACAGTTTCGCTCGATCGCTCGCCGGACTCATCGG
>JBJTRD010000373.1:0-5432 GCA_046075945.1 Flavobacteriales bacterium | reverse complement strand
CCACCAAAGCCGAGCACTTCCGCATATTGGAGGAGCTTGGTGCCGATATCGTGGAGCTAACCGGCAATCACAACCTGGATGTAGGCACAGAAGCCTATACCAACACCTTTAAATGGTATCAGGAAAAAGGAATGAAGACGTTTGGCGGCGGATTGACTCCTGAAGAAGCAGGCAAGCCTCTTGTGGTTACACTCAACGACGGAAGCAAAGTAGCATGGGTTGGTTTTAATGAGTTCTGCCCTTGCGGTGAATGTGCGGACAAAGCCATGGGTGCTAATCGCTATTCGGATGCATTGGCGAAATCGACCATAGAATCGCTGAAGTCGAGGGGCGATATCAGTTACATTCTGGCCTGTGTACAATTTGGGGAGTCAGACTCCTACGTGCCAACCTCTTCACAAAAACGTATTTCAAAATATCTGGTCGATTGCGGAGCGGATGTGGTAATTGGGTCGCAAGCGCATCAACCGCAGACATTCGAATGGTATAAAGACCGAATGATTTTTTATGGTATTGGCAACTTCATGTTCGATCAGATTCACCGAATTGGGGTGCGACAAGCGTATTTCCTGGAGTGTTACTTCTACCATGGCCGCATCGTTCAGTTCATTCCACACTTCACTTTTATGGGCGACGATCGACGACCTGCACCTGCCAGCGCACGCAATGCAGAACTCATCAAAAAGGCAGTCTATCTGCCATCATTCATGGAGCCGGCCAAATGAACCCTTCACGAATCAATTTATTCGCGATTGACCTCGCTGAACATGTATGAAAGTGTATTTTGAACACTTAGATTTGCTGACAACTATTTCCATGTCATGAAAAATACTTTACTCCTTTTTACAGCTATTGCTATTGCGGCTTCATCGTTCGTTGCATGTTCGAATACTCCTTCAAGCGATGCTGAAGCGAAAGTGCTTGGTCATTCCGACACGAAGGTTCTACAGCACCCTGAATGGTCAAAGAATGCTACCATCTATGAAGTTAATATTCGTCAGCACACACCTGAAGGCACATTCAATGCATTTTCCAAAGACATCCCACGCTTAAAATCAATGGGGGTCGATATTTTGTGGCTCATGCCCATTCACCCCATCGGAGAAGTAAACCGCAAAGGAGGGCTGGGAAGTCATTATAGCGTGAAGGATTACAAGGCTGTAAATCCAAGTTATGGCTCATTGGCCGACTTTAAAAACCTGGTGAAGACAGCACACGACAATGGCATGTAAGTCATACTCGATTGGGTAGCCAATCACAGTGCGTTCGACAATGCCTGGACAACCAATTACCTCGAATACTATCTTCTCGACACAGCCGGTAAAATTCAACCACCCCTTGGCACCGACTGGTGGGATGTTGCACAACTCAATTACGAGAACAAAAACCTGTGGGTTGGTATGACCGATGCTTTGAAGTTCTGGGTGAAGGAATGCGATATCGATGGGTATCGCTGTGATGTGGCCGAGAAAGTTCCAACACCATTTTGGGACCAGGCGCGTGCAGCACTCGATAGCATCAAGCCTGTATTTATGTTGGCCGAAGCCGAGCGCAAGGAGCACCACCTCAAGGCATTCGACATGAGTTATACATGGGAGTTCATGCACATTAGCAACGAGGTGGCCAAAGGAAAGAAATCGCTGAGCGATCTTGATACGTACATGGCCAAACAGGACACCGCATTTCCACGCAGCGCCTATCGCATGTACTTTACAACCAATCACGATGAAAACTCGTGGAATGGAACCGGTTTCGAACGCATGGGTGCTATGCGACAGACGATGGACGTGCTGGCCATGACCATTGGTGGTATGCCGCTTATCTACTCGGGCCAGGAAGGGGGCGAACAAAAAGCAGACGGAACGCCTCACCGCTTATCGTTTTTTGAAAAAGATACAGTGCAATGGAACAACTACAAATACCAGGATTTTTACACTCGCTTGTTTAAAGCACATCAAGAAAATCCGGCGCTCTGGAACGGTGAATTTGGAGGTGCATTCAAGAAAATAAAAACAAGCAGCGACGATGTGTTGTATTGCTTTTCGAGAACCAAAGAAAACAGTCAGGTGGTGGTCATACTCAACTTCAGTGACAAGCCACAAAGTGTAGATTTCATTGAAGATATGCCCGAGGGAGAATACCCGAGTATATTCAACACGCAATCGCTTACGTTGTATAGCAAAGGCCATCAGGAATTACCTGCCTACGGATATCAGGTATTCGTAAAGAAGTAGAACTTGAACGATGAATCAGCTTATAGCCGACAATCGAGTGCAGACATTACGAGCCTACTTGCTAAATGCTCTACAAGCCGGTTATGACGAGCGTGAGGCCCTCCATGTGACGCATCGATTGTTTGAGGCATTTAATGGATGGTCGCGCACCGATGTAGTGATGCGTGCTAGTGAGCGCCTGGGTGAATCCGAATTACTGAAGTACCACTTTGCCTTGAAACGGCTGGTGAAAGGCGAACCCCTTCAATATGTTCTTGGGAGCACCCGGTTTATGGATATGCAATTGGAGGTCAACTCGCATGTGCTTATACCGCGGCCCGAAACCGAAGAACTCGTGCGCCTCATTGTAGATCGAAATACCCTCACCGAACCACATATTCTCGACATCGGCACCGGCAGCGGATGTATCGCATTGGGATTGAAAAAATACATTCCGCAAGCGAAAGTAACTGCCCTTGACGTGAGCGAAGGTGCGCTGCAAGTAGCGCTTGCCAATGCTAATTCGAACAACCTGTCCATTGAATTTCTGCAACTGAATATTCTGAATGAAATACCGCAGGGGAAATTCAATATAATAGTCAGCAATCCCCCTTACATTCATCCTTCCGAAGCCGATTACATGTCGACACGTGTAACTGATCATGAACCTTCCATTGCGCTTTTCACACCCGATGATGACCCTCTGATCTTCTATCGTCGACTTATGGAATTGACCGCACACGTGCTGGTAGATAAAGGCTGCGCTTACTGTGAAATTCATGAAAGCAAGGCAGGTGAACTAGTGGGACTGGCCGAGCATTACCCCATACATTCCGTAGAAATTCACAACGACATGCAAGGTAAAAACCGCATTATCACCTGGAAAAATAAATAAATTCCTATGAACAAGAACTTACTACTCATTCTTGCAACAAGTATCTTTTCGCTAACAGCTTGTTTAGGCGATAAAAAGGAAGTGAAGACACCCGATAAAATGCAAGGGCTCGCCTCCCCTATTCGCCTTCAGCCGGATACCACGCGCATTCTTCTAACAGACTACTTCAGTGATGCGGGCGGAATTGGCGATATTCAATGGAACAACCAAACCTGGAGAGCCGACTCAAGTGGTGTGCTCACACTGACAGGTGCCCCCGCCTATCCGGTAAGCAACCTGCATGCTACTTATAATGGTGCAGAGTATGACATCCCGGTTTTTTCAACCAATAAAATCCGTTACACATTTAGCTACACGCCCACTCGCCCGGACGTTGCAGTGGTCGAACTATCGGGTTCAATGAACGGATGGAATCGCAAGGCATCGCCACTTGCGAAAAAAGGAGACAGCTGGTCAATTGATCTCCTTTTAAATCAGGGGCTGTACCAATATCGTATTTGGGAAGATGGCGAAGAGATGATGGACGCTTCCAATTCGAATACCATCAGCAATGGCATGGGCGGATTGAATAACACCTTTCAGGCCGGTGCAGCAAGCGATGTGCAGCCGATGATGTATACCGAAAGTGTGAATGGAAAAACGGTGACTATACAAGTGGGTGCTGAATGCAAAAATGTGCTGGCATATTATGAAAATCAACTGCTGAAAATCTCCAAGAAAGGAGAAAAGGTGATGATACAAGGACCACCGGAAGCAGCACAAATTGAGCGCACGCATCTTCGTGTTTACGCCGACGACGGCAATCAGCGATTTAATGATATCCTAGTTCCATTACAAAAGGGAATGCCCGTAGTCAATGCGGCACAATTGAACCGTAAAGACCTGCGCAATTCGGTGATGTATTTCGCCATGGTCGACCGATTCATGAATGGTGACACTGCGAACGACCGGCCAACCGCCGACCCATCGATACATCCGAAGGCCAATAATCTTGGAGGAGATCTGCAGGGTATTACTAAAAAAATTAAAGATGGATATTTCGCACAATTAGGCGTAAACACCATTTGGATTTCGCCCATCACCACCAATGCGGAGGGCGCATGGGGCCTTTGGAACAAAGGCGTTGAAAGCAAGTTCTCAGCGTATCACGGATATTGGCCAACAGCGTTGCGCAGTATTGACAACCGATTTGGCAATGCCGGCGCAATGAACGAGTTGCTGCAGACCGCGCATGCCAACCAAATGAATGTTATATTGGATTATGTAGCCCATCACGTGCACCAGGATCATCCGTTGTACAAGCAGAAACCCGAATGGACAACCCCATTGTATCTGCCCGATGGTACTATGAATACCGAAAAGTGGGATGAACATCGCCTCACCACCTGGTTCGACACCTTCCTGCCAACCTGGGATTTTGCAAATCATACAGTTGTTGAGGCGCTCACTGACACAGCCATGTACTGGGTAGAAAATTATGATCTGGACGGTTTCAGGCACGATGCCACCAAGCACATCAATGAAGATTTTTGGCGCACGCTCACGAAAAAAGTGAAGAACTATCAGCGTCAGCATCCGGGTAGAAACATCTTTCAAATTGGTGAGACCTATGGCAACCCCGAGTTGATTTCATCTTACATAAGCAGTGGCCAGCTCGATGCACAATTCGATTTCAATCTGTACGATGCGGCGGTTGATGCTTTTGCCAAGTCTGAAACGAACTTCTCGAATCTTGAACGCGTGCTGAAAGAAAGCATGAGCTATTATGGCAGCCATCACCTTATGGGCAACATAACAGGAAATCAGGACAGGGCTCGCTTTATTTCATATGCCGACGGATCTGTTCAGTTTTCGGAAGATGCTAAGCTCGCCGGGTGGACGCGCGACATTCAGAACAAAGGTTCTGAAGGTTACAAACGCATGGCCATGCTGATGGCGTTTTTAATGACAACTCCGGGTGTTCCATGCGTTTATTACGGCGATGAAATAGGTATGCCCGGTGGCAATGACCCCGACAACCGCAGAATGATGAACTTGACAGATTGGAACGCAGATCAGGAAGCTTTAAAAGCAGCAACGCAGCGTCTCATCAATATGCGAAGGGCCATCATGGCACTATCCTATGGCGACCTCGAAGTCTTATATAATAAAAATGGTGTGCTCGTTTATGCCCGCAAGTATTTCGACAGCACGGCTATTATTGTTTTCTCGAAAAAAGATCTGAAAGAAACAATCACGCTGGATCTTCCCAAGCGTTATCAATCGAAGCAGTATGCAAGCTTTGAGATAAGCGATTACCGCTGCACCGGCGAGCAGTTGGTGAT
>JBJTRD010000372.1:0-3078 GCA_046075945.1 Flavobacteriales bacterium | reverse complement strand
TTCGACCACATGTCTCGAACAGAGCGATCGGAAGGCAGGTCATCGAATCCATTGAGTAAAGCGTCCACATACAACATGCTTCCACCGCAGCATACAACCGTGTCATGAATCTTAAAGAGTTCTTGAAGCGTTGAAAGAGCTTCGCGCTCGAAGCGACCGGCACTAAATTCTTCGTGAATTGATGCCGATGCAATGAAATGGTGCCGCACTTCAGACAATTCTGCTTGCGAAGGTCGGGCTGCACCAATATTCAGTTCCTTAAAAATCTGTCGAGAATCGGCCGAGATTATTTCCGTGTCGAGTGATTTAGCCAGTTCAATAGCATAGGCTGTTTTACCGACAGCTGTTGGCCCCAATACAACAATCAGCTTTTTCACTGGCTCAAGGATTATAGTGTTGTAGGATTATAGGATTGTAGGGATATAGCGATAAGCACCTCTCCGAAGTATAGGATACAACCAACCTCACACCTTGCCCCTCTTCTTATGCGTCAATCAATCCGCGGCCAATCTTGTTAATCTTGCCGGCCAATTGCAATTTCGCAAACAAGGTTTCCAGCAAACCATTAATGAACACATTGCTTTTCGGTGTGCTATAATAGTTGGCTAGTTCAATGTACTCGTTCATGGTTACCTTCAGTGGAATTGACTCGAAGGTTTGTGCTTCGGCCAACGCCATTTTCAAAATGACCATATCCATGAGCGCAATGCGATCAGCCTCCCAATTGGGTGCATTCTCGGCTATCATCTTCTCGCTCTCTGCACCAAGCGCCAACGTTCTTCGAAACAACTGTTTAGTGTATTCTTCCTCATCGTCGTCGGCTTTCCAAAGTGGCATTAGTTCCAGATCACTGTCGCTTTCCTTAATGGTTTTCAAGGTTTTCAGCGACATGCTGGAAGCCAGGTCCAAATCGTCGTTCCAGAAAATGCCAATTTCCTCCAACCAGTCGTGCATCAGCTCGAAATTGATAAGCTCACGACGCAGGAATCGCAGTAAGAACTCGCGATCGTGCTCGAAGCCGCGTTCTTTGCTGGCCATGTACTCCTTGTAATCTTCCGACTCGAGCAACGCCTTAAACATGAGTCGCAACATATCTTCATTGTCGCGCCAGCGAATGTGAATTTCTTTCGATGATTTATCAAGCACCTTGCTGTTGGCGAGAGTGCGCACCAGGTTATTTGTTACGAATTTGGTATTCGGATGCAAATCATCATGCGTCGGCAGCTTCTTATTCATTCCGGCTTCAATCTTCTCGATGGCCTTGGCCTGCATTTCACCGGGCAACAGCAACAATGATATATACAGATCACGGAACCGATTAAAGCTCTCGAACAGAATTTTCTCATATTTGACCATATCTGGCTGCTCTTCGCTATAGTAAGCGAAGATGATTTGCATGGTCTTGATTCTTATTTGACGGCGGTTGAGCATACGAAGCGTTAATCAGTTTAAAGTTGAAGTTTACATGGTGGCTTTTATCTTGGCAATGGAAGCGATGCGCGCCTCAGCCAGCTGATTGGCCGCCAGGTAAGTCGGAATGGAATTCGTTTTTGAAATATTATATATGTTAAGCGCAGTTTGATAGATACCCTCAGCCTGTGCCAATGCAGCGTTGCGGTTGTACCCTACTATTTCCCAATAGCAATTGATGATGCCACCGGCGTTTACCAAATAATCGGGCGCGTACAATATTCCACGCTTTATTACTTCCTGGCCATGAACTTTCTCATCTTTCAATTGATTATTGGCCGCTCCGCATATGATGCTGCACTTCAATCGATCAAGCGTTTCATTGTTGATAGTAGCCCCAAGCGCACAGGGGCTGTAAATATCCATAGCCACATCATAGACATCGTTGGGGCTAACCGATTTGACCCCGTATTTCTTCACGACCTCATTCACGCGGTCTTCATAAATATCACAGATGATTACATCGGCTCCTTCTTTAACCAGGTGCTCAACAAGGTATTCGCCGACATGGCCAACTCCCTGCACAACCACCTTTTTTCCAACCAGCGAATCGTTACCACTGAGTTCCTTCTGACTTGCCTTCATGCCCATGTAAACTCCATAGGCAGTAACCGGACTCGGGTCGCCGCTACCGCCTAAATATTCAGGTAAACCCACGACGTGCTTGGTCTCCAGACGAACGTACTCCATGTCGCGAGTTGAAATACCCACGTCTTCCGCGGTGATGTACTTTCCCCCGCAACTATTGACAAATTTACCGAAACGACGCATGAGCGCCTCGCTTTTTTGCTTTCTGGCATCGCCAATAATGACGGCTTTTCCGCCGCCAATATTCAACCCGGCAAGTGCATTCTTATAGGTCATGCCTCGTGACAAACGCAGCGCATCGGTGATAGCTTCTTCCTCGGTGCCATACGCCCACATGCGGGTGCCCCCAACAGAGGGTCCAAGTGTGGTATTATGAATGGCGATGATTGAACGGAGTCCTGTTTCGTTGTCCTGGCAGAATACAAGCTGTTCGTGATTGAAGGTCGACATACGACCGGTGACTGAGGCCTCGGTAACGTTCACCGCGGCCTTTTCCATGGTTTCCATCAATGGTTTATTTTTCGTTTAAGACCCGATGCAAATCGTTTTTGCCGGGTGAAAAGATAGGTTTTGGTTTCAAGTGCTACTGCAAAATCTCATCAATAGCCAATGCCAGTCTGCGGTCGCGCTCGGTAATAATATCTCCTGCATCGTGCGTGCTCAATTCTACACGTACATAATTGTATACGTTGAACCAAGCAGGATGGTGTCCCATTTTCTCGCTGATAAAGGCCACACGGGTCATGAATGTAAATGCTTCTTGAAAATCTTTGAAGCGAAATTCACGCACCAGTTTATTATCCGTTTCCTTCCACATAAGGCGGTGGTTTGATTATGCGCTGCAAATATAGTCTTTTCGGCCAATGGTGAATGCTTTTAGCACTATTCCCATCCGGCCTGTTCTTTTCTATCCGATTTGATAAGTTCCACACGGAGGCGGATCCTCAGTTGCAAGTTGCAAGTTGAAAGTTGTTGGAGTGCACTCAATAACCTTCAACCTTCAACTTTCAACTTTCAACT
>JBJTRD010000371.1:0-5568 GCA_046075945.1 Flavobacteriales bacterium | reverse complement strand
AAGTTGTGTTGCTAACAGGCACTGTGCGTGTACCATTGATAGCAACATTACCAATTGAACGATTTGACGCTACTCCAGCGACTGCAGCTGTCCCTGCGGTTGTGTTGTAGCCTAACAACGCAAAGTAAGATCCATCAATAGAGGTGCTACCATACCCTTCGTTTCCGGTACTTCCTGAAACATTCAGAAACGGCGCAACCCCTGCAGATGGAATGGTGGTCGATGATTGAAAAGGACGTGTCGCATTCAATACACCTGCGGTGCTGTAATCGGCTATGGCTACCGGTGTAGCAGCTGTTGTAAGCACGCCCCCGGTAATGGTTGTGGCTGTTGAAACAGTTTGAGAGATACTCACGGTGTAAGTTCCCACGCCGCCTGTTCCCGTGCCAAAAGCAGTAATGATGGTGGCTGCGGTTACTCCGGCACCGGTGATGGGCATCCCCAATGCTATGGTACCCGAAGTCACAGCAGACACCGTGAGGGTTGTGGTTGAGATTGTGCCTGTGAATACCGCTGTTCCGGTACCCACTCTCACAACCGCAAGGTTGCCGGCAGTGAAGGATTGCGCCTGAAGCAGCATGCCTGAGAAACTCAGCAGCACCACTAACAAGCTTCGAACGATGAATCGATTTGTTTGCATGGAAATGAAATTGATTTGTTGGATTTGTTCTAGGTTAAATGCGCGGCGAATTTACTTCTAGCCCTCTTTTATTTAATAACGATTTATTACCAATTGATTAAGTTTCACAATTCCAAAACTACCAGGCACTGAAAGAAACCGCCCTTGATTGTTAATAATGGGTTTACAACTTCTTATCGCACTAAACTCAAAGAAACCGCATCACGAAGCTCTGGCATTTGACTTCAGAGGTAGGCTCGCTCATTGAGCTTAGATCTGTAACGAGATGAGTAACGGTCATACTTAAATTTTTGAATGTCGATACCATAGGTTTTATTTGCCGCACCATTCTTTTGTTCCACGCCACATGTGAACTTGGCAATAATCATCCACGTTTTTTGCGGCAACCAATAGATTTTTTCGACATGAAAAAGATTCATTTTTTTCTCCTCACTGCGCTCCTGCTTTGCGCCAACGCTCACGCTCAACTTACTATCGCCGAAGCACGTGCTGCCGGCGTAGGTGCTACCGTTACCACCAAAGGACTGGTGACCAATGGCGCAGAACTGGGAACCATTCGCTACTTTCAAGACAATACGGGAGGTCTGGCTATCTACGATTTCACCTACGCTCCTTCCATCAACCGCGGCGATAGTGTGGAAGTAACAGGACTGCTTGCCGACTACAATGGATTGCTGGAAATAACCACGCTCACCTCGATGGTAGTCATCAATTCGGGAAACCCTTTACCCACACCTCCCATATTTACTCCTTCACAAATAGGCGAAGATCAGGAAGGTGAATTGGTGCGCGTAAACGACATTCTTTTCACCAATGCCGGAGGCACATTTACAGGCAATACTACGTATGCTTTCTCCGCAGGCTCGGAAACACTCAACATCTATGTGCGCAACGGATCGCCTCTTATTGGTCAGCCAATTCCGGGCGGAATTGTTGACATGATTTGTATCGCTTCACAGTACCAAACCAACTATCAGGTATTGCCGCGCGATATGAGCGATTTCATCACCGGGCCCGGAATCGCCATTACTTCTGCATTGACACAAACCAATATGAACTACAATGGTTTCTTCGTCAACTGGACTACCAGCATACCCGGAAGCACTGGTGTATTGTTCGGTTTAACACCTGCGCTTGAATTGGGCAACGAATATGATGGGAACGAAATTACAGACCATTCATACCCACTATCCGACCTTGAAGCCGGCCAGATTTACTATTGCCAGGGATATTCGGTTGCCAACGGCGATACGGCGTTCACGCCCATTCGCCCGTTTGCTACAATCTCGAATTCGAGTGGAAACATGCTGGCTTATTTCAATACCGGAGTCGATAACACTGTAGCCACTTCGCAGAATGCCGTGCAACTCTACGAGGCAATCGATGATACGTTAATTGCGTACATCAACCGTGCAGAGCTCACGCTCGATCTCACCATCTATGACTACAACAACGACAACGTCAGCAACATCAGTGAAGCCATCAATGCTGCTGCCGACCGAGGAGTGCAGGTGCGTTTTATTTCCGATGGTTCATTGGCTGCAACCAATACAGGAATCGTTGAATTATCACCGCTGGTAAATCACATCTACAGTCCCGTAGGCGATGCTTACAACATCATGCACAACAAATTTGTCATTATCGATGCCAACCACTTCGATCCTATGAAGCCTATTTTGTGGACCGGCAGCACCAACTGGACAGAGCGTCAGTTGTATACCGATAACAACTCAGTAATCATTCTGCAGGACCAAGCTATTGCGCGCGCCTACACGATTGAATTCAACGAAATGTGGGGTTCATCAGGTGCTATCGCTAATACTACCCAAAGCCGTTTTGGTTCTTTCAAACAAGACAACACCCCGCACGAGTTTATCATCAACAACAAGCGCGTGGAAAGCTACTTCAGCCCGAGCGACAATGTGAACAGTCAGCTCATTTCTACCATCAACACAGCCGACTCGAGTGCCTATTTCGCATCGATGCTTATTACACGCTATGATGTAGCGCAAGCACTCATCGATAAACACGCTGCAGGTGTTACCGTACAAGGTATTATTGATAGTCCAACATCCACTTCGCAATACGATATTTTGTCGACAGAAATGGGAGCCGACCTGCATGTAAATCCGGATACGAATATCATCATGCACCACAAACACCTTGTGGTCGATCATAACCAGCCGGGCAACGATCCGCTGCTTTGGGTGGGCTCGCACAACTGGAGCTCAAATGCCAACACCCGCAACGACGAAAACACACTGGTGATTCACGATGCGAACATCGCTAACCAGTACTACCAGGAATTCGTTGCTCTGATCAACTTCCAACCCATTGCCGGCTGCACTGACCCAAGCGCCTGCAACTACAACAGCACGGCCACCATCGATGATGCATCGTGTCTATTCCTTGCGACTCCATGCGATGATGGCGACCCGAACACCATCAACGATGTGGTGAATTTCAGCTGCCAATGCGCCGGCACACTCATGGTGATGGGCTGCACCGATATCACTGCGTGCAACTTTTCTCCGCAAGCCAATGTGAATGACAACTCATGCTTGTATACAGGCAATTCATGCGACGACGGAAATGCAGAGACCATCAACGATGTGATCAATGCCGATTGCGATTGCGCCGGTATCATTAATCGTGTTGACGAACTGGAAGAAGCCGCTGCGTTGGTGTGTTATCCCAACCCCACCAGCGAACGTCTGAATATTCAATTCACCTCGGCGCTCGGCGGAATTGCAACTTTGGTCATCAGCGACATTACCGGAAAAAATTGCTTTTCACACTCGATTAGCTTCTCATCGGGGCAGAATGTTCGTGCGATTCCGGTAGATGCTCTTCCGGCAGGTACGTACTTCGTCTCGATGCTCCTCGATGGAGGTTCGGTACAGACGGTGTTTGTGAAGAAGTGAGAAAAGGATTACAGGGGATAGGATTATAGGATTGTAGGAAATGCGGCCCTACTGTTATCCTAAAATCTTATCACAGCTCGATGCGATCGGGCATAAAGGCGCTCGACCAACGAAGTCACCTTGCCATTCCCTGTAATCCTTCCCAACCTATCTTCGCGCCTCAATTCTCCCCCATGGAATACAACTTCTCGGAAATAGAGCGCAAATGGCAACAGCGCTGGCGTGACCATCAAACCTATCGCGTTAGCGAGGCATCCGAATTACCCAAATATTACGTGCTCGACATGTTTCCCTACCCAAGCGGAGCAGGCCTGCACGTGGGGCACCCGCTGGGATATATCGCCAGCGACATCATGGCGCGCTACAAGCGACACCAAGGTTACAACGTGCTTCACCCTATGGGATACGACAGCTTCGGATTGCCGGCCGAGCAGTACGCCATCCAAACAGGTCAACACCCCGAAATAACAACGCAAACCAACATTGCTCGCTACCGCGAACAACTCGATCGTATCGGATTCGCCTACGACTGGAACCGCGAAGTACAAACCAGCGACCCCGAATACTACCGCTGGACGCAATGGATTTTCGGACGCATTTTCAACGCGTGGTATAATAAAGACACCAACCATGCGGAACACATCGATACACTCATTGAAAAATTCAATACCAATGGAACATACGGCGTGAATGCCGCGCAGGACGCTCAGTGGTTTGAATCATTGCCAAAAGAGAAGTTTTTCTTCGGAGATCATTTCGAGGGTGAATTCACCGCTACCGATTGGAAGAGCATGAACGACGAGCAACAACAGCTCATCCTCATGCATTACCGGCTGGCTTACCTGGCCGACTCTGTCGTGAACTGGTGCCCCGCGCTGGGAACCGTGCTCGCCAACGACGAAATAAAGGACGGCGTAAGCGAACGCGGCGGACATCCGGTGGAGCAAAAGAAAATGCGTCAGTGGAGCATGCGCATCAGCGCCTATGCCGAACGATTGCTTCTGGGGCTCGACACCATCGACTGGAACGAAAGCATCAAAGAAATACAGCGCAACTGGATTGGTCGTAGCGAGGGAGCTTCGGTGCAATTTGCAGTTGATGGACACGATGCACACATCGAAGTTTTCACTACGCGGCCCGATACCATTTTCGGTGTTTCGTTCATGACACTCGCACCCGAGCACGAGCTGGTTGCAATCATCACAACCGATGAATATCGTGATGCAGTGAATAACTACATCGATGCGGCAAAACTCAAAACCGAACGTGATCGTCAAAGTGAAGTGAAAAACATCAGCGGGCAATTCACCGGCGCTTATGCTATGCAGCCGTTTACCGGCGAAAAAATTCCGGTGTGGATTGGAGATTACGTGCTGGCCGGCTACGGCACAGGCGCTGTAATGGCCGTGCCATGCGGCGACCAGCGCGATTATGATTTCGCCAAAAAATTCAGTCTGCCCATACCGAACATTTTTCGTGATGCCGATATCAGCGAAAAAGCAGAAGCATCGAAAGATGCCGTTCTTGCTCATTCACAATTCCTCGACGGACACAGCTACAAAACAGCCATGCCCATCATCATTGCAGAGCTCGAAAAGCTGGGAGTGGGCAAAGGGAAAATCAACTACCGCATGCGCGATGCTGTATTCAGTCGTCAGCGTTATTGGGGCGAGCCCGTCCCGATTTATTATGAAGGAGAAATTCCGCGGCTTATTTCAGATGCAGAGTTGCCCGTTGAGCTACCCGAAGTAGATAAGTATCTGCCTACGGAGAGTGGTGAGCCGCCGTTGGCGAGGGCGAAGGAGTGGGGGTATAGGCCCACCGGGGTGAGGCACCACTATGACTTCAATACCATGCCCGGCTGGGCCGGATCTTCATGGTACTTCCTAAGATACATGGACCCGAACAATCCAATCGTATTTGCCGACCGCACAAAAATCGACTACTGGAATCAGGCGCGGAATTTCTCCTTCGTAATAAATCGGGAAGGGCTCGCCCCAATAA
>JBJTRD010000370.1:0-2035 GCA_046075945.1 Flavobacteriales bacterium | reverse complement strand
TGGGGTTGATTTGACCCATCGGACGATGAATGGGAGTTCCACTGATTACAATACTCGATGCACGTCCATGATAGCCTACCGGTAAATGTTTCCAATTGGGGAGCAGTGCTTTGGTCGGGTCGCGAAACATGGTGCCTACGTTGCGTGCATGATCTTCGCTGCTATAAAAGTCGGTATAATCACCTACTGCAATGGGCATCAACATTTGTACTTCATCCTGACGAAACAAAACCTGACGCACAGGATGTTCTTTGTCGCGTAGGTCGGGCATATCGCTGCGCAAAAGTTTAGACACCCGGTTGCGTAAATCGCGCATAGCTTGTTTGCCATGACGCATACAGCGATTGAGAGTTGGGCTTACCATGTCTTCTAGCGTAAAGGGCAAATTCTCCAGATAACCCATTACATGCAGAGCTTTCAAGTCGATTAATTGCTCGCCAATGGCACAGCAGACATGTGGAAACTGACTATCGGTGCGGAATATTCCAAAGGGTAGGTTTTGAATTGGAAAGTCGGAACCTTCAGGCACATGCACCCACGAGCGCAGGGTGGGATCGTTTGCTTTTATTTCGGACATACAGCGGAGTTTGTGACAAACTTACGCCGAAGCGTGCAACCTCCTTCAACAAGAATTACCTTCGGGCCGTTGCTATGAATAGAAGGTTTGTTGCTGTAATTGCTGGTTTTCTAATCGTGGGAGTATACTTCACTCTAAGTTTATGGAGTGCACTCACGCTTTCCTCTGCACCTCAATCGAATGTGCATCGGTTCACTTCACCCCTTTTTGAGCAACCTTGGTTTGCGGCTGGCAGTGATTTTCCAACCAGTACACTTCAACTGGAATTTCGTATCATGGGGGGCAATCAATGGAGTGAATGGCGCGATGCTACTGCTGCGTTTATGTATGATGAAGGAACCCCGATGGAGCGTCTGGAACAATTCATCGATGAAGAACTCCGCTGGCAGATTACCCACAACTTATACAGTGCGAAAGGTGGTTTCGAATTCAGTAAAATACAAGAAAGTACCGCGTATGCTAAGGCATTGCACTATGCCTTGCGCATGAATTACCATGATGGGCAGGCGCTGCCCGATTCTGTTCAACTGCGCGCCGCGATTCATTTCATTCCACCACCGGACCAGGCGTATTCAAAGCAATTGTCTTATTTGAATTTTCCAACTTACGCCCCCGTGCAATGAGCAAGCTGTTGGACTATTTTTTTCAGATGGCATCGCATCGTGCGTTGAGGTTCATGCCGCGCATCGTCTATGGATCGCTCATCCTTGTATGGATTATTTCCTGGGCCTATACAAAACTAGTATGGGGAAGCACGAGTGTTTTGATGCGCTCTGCAATGACCGACTCATTGCTCGATAATGTTGTTTATCAATTGTATTATCAGCCGCCTATTTTCTCCTGGATTTATTATGCGCATCTTCTGTTGTGTGTTTGGAGTCTTTGGAATACACGATTGGTGTTTATAGCTCGATTATTCGCTTGGTTTACAGGCATCATGATTTACCAGACAGCACCCGGAATTTTTGGGGCGAGCATATTTGTTCTTCTGAATGCTGCCCTCATCCTTTTTCCGGTTTATTACGAATGCAAGAGTGGGTTCAGGCGATGGCTGAATAGTATGTCGATGCTGGCGCTGCGTCTTCAAACATTGGTTGTCATGATAACGGTTGCGCTTTTTATGTGGGGATCAGCGCAGTGGAAAGATGGTGAAGCGCTCTACTATTTGTTTCATCAGCCGGCAATCGTTCGAGAATTCGCAACGGATTTTGCGATGAACAACTCCTTCGTATTGCGAGTAATAACATGGACCGTATTCCTGTTTGCCGTTGTGCTTCCGCTGGCGCTTATCGTGCGGCATACGCGATATTACGGAGCGCTTTCTTTGATACTCGCAGGTATACTGAGCATGTTCATTTTTCAGCACATCGTTATTGGTATGGCGCTGGCACTTCTTGCCTTGCCCTGGATTGATGCCCGCAGCAGCTACGGTCTTACATCAGCTCACCAATGATTTTT
>JBJTRD010000369.1:0-7101 GCA_046075945.1 Flavobacteriales bacterium | reverse complement strand
CGACGTCACGGCCCGGATCCTCGGCAAGGAGGTGCGCGACGTGGTCGTGTCGATGCTCGACCGCCCATTGTCAAATTGTGATTTGTATTCGTTGTTGAATTCGAATCGATGACGATGACGTTCTTCAATGCGCTCCATGTTTCCATAGGCAGCGGCAGCTTTGCTTCCTAGCTCAAGTTTGCAGGGATACGAGCCCAATCGCATGGTGCCGCCTTTGTGCATAATGGTTTTTTGCTCGGCCATTAAACTGATGACAGGATGCGCTGTGTATTCTTTCATTTCTGTTGAATGTGCATCGGCGAATCCAAGCACGTTGCGCGCAAACTCCACAACAGCCATTTGCATTCCCAAACAAATTCCGAAAAACGGAATCTTACTTTCACGGGCATAGCGAATAGCCTCCAGCTTTCCATCCATGCCGCGCGAACCAAATCCTGGGGCGACCAAAATACCATCGACGCCTTGCAATTTTTCAATCGCATTTTTCGGAGTGAGATCCTCGGAATGAATCCAGCGAATATCCACACCCACTTCATTGGCTGCACCTGCATGGTTAAATGCCTCTGCAATCGACTTGTAAGAGTCTTTCAACTCTACATATTTTCCTATCAATGCAATGGTGGTGCGGCTGGTTGGATTTTTATATCGGTTTAAAAAGTCGATCCATTTCGATAAGTCGGGTGTTGCTTTGGGCTGAACACCGAGTTTTTCCAGCACGACCTCATCCAACTTTTCTTCGAGCATCAGTACAGGAACATCATAGATTGTAGATGCATCGATGCTTTGTATGACAGCGTTGGGTGTCACGTTGCAAAACTTCGCGATCTTGTTGCGAATAGCAGGCGAGAGTTCGTGTTCGGTGCGGCAAACTAAGATGTCGGGTTGCACTCCGTTTTCAAGCAACATCTTCACGGAGTGTTGGGTGGGCTTCGTTTTCAATTCACCCGCCGCAGAGAGGTAAGGTATAAGCGTGAGATGAATAACAATACAATCGTCTTCCTTTTCCCATTTCATCTGGCGCACAGCTTCGATGTAAGGCAGCGACTCAATATCACCCACGGTTCCGCCTATTTCTGTAATGATAAAATCGTATTCTGATTTTGATCCGAGTATTTGAATGCATCGTTTAATTTCATCCGTGATATGAGGGATGATTTGAACGGTTTTGCCTAGGTATTCACCGCGACGTTCCTTTTCGATTACACTTTGATAAATTCTTCCTGTCGTTACGTTGTTGGCTTGCGAAGTGGGCACATTCAAAAAACGCTCGTAGTGGCCCAAATCGAGGTCGGTTTCCGCTCCATCATCGGTCACATAGCATTCTCCGTGCTCATACGGATTCAGCGTTCCCGGGTCGATATTGATGTACGGATCGAGCTTTTGGATAGTAACCCGATATCCGCGCGATTGGAGTAATTTGGCTAGTGAAGCGGAGATGATTCCTTTGCCCAGTGAAGAAGTTACACCACCGGTTACAAAGATGTATTTAATGTTTTCTGACATGACCCGTACAGAAGATGCGAATGTGCATTTACGGGATTCAAAAGTAGTTCAATTGCAGCACTCGCAGCCCATGATGTTTGGCAATTGTTGGAAAGTTGGGCTATTCTTCGTCGTTTAGCGGACGGGTGAGGCTTTCTACCACCTTGTATTCTGAGAGAAATTCACGGGCGATAACACGTAAGATGGTATAAACCGGGATTGCCAGCACCATGCCCAGCACGCCGCCCAGCGTTCCGGCCATTAAGATAACAATGAAGATTTCGAGTGGATGCGCTTTCACACTGCTTCCCAAAACATTGGGCTGCACAACAAAAGCGTCCATTATTTGAGCGCAAACGAATACTAGCGCCACTTTGGTGAGCAGCGGGAATAACTGCGCTGAAAAATCGAGATGCAGCGAAGTCGTAAGGGCAATGAGCATTCCCAGCGAGGCACCTAACAACGGCCCCAGGTAGGGTATTACGTTCACCATGCCTGCAAACAATCCAATTAAGAACGCATTCTGAATACCTAATACGTACAATGAGACCCCCACCATACAAGCCATAATCAAGCTTTGCAGTGCCACACCCAGAAAGTACCTGCGCAGCAAGCTGTGCGTGTGCATGAGTATGTCTTTTATTTTACTGATTTGACTGTTTGGAGACAGTGTAAGGATGATACGCGAAAACAAAAAGCCGTCTTTTAAAAAGAAGAATGCAATGAATAGAACAGCAAACAAACCGATAATAGCATTACCAAGCACTCCGAATAAATCATTGAATGTGCTTTTCAGCCACTCCGAGCTAAAGACTTGTTGCACGTATTGAACGGCGTATTGTGTAGGACTTTCACCGGAAGTATACCTGGACATGTCGTAGCCTGAACTTTCAATTTGCTGATCGATTCGATTCGATAATTCTTCCGGGTTGATATCGCTTATGATTTGAATTTCGCTCGAAACAAGGGGTGAGAAGAGAATGATGAGCATAGTTAGTGCTCCAATGAAGGTTCCAAGCGCAATCATGGCTCGCAACCAGCTCGGCAATCGCCATTTGCGAATTCGGATTTTGGCGAGTGCGTCGGCAACGGGTTCACAGATGAAAGAGATAACCACAGCTATTACAATATAGGCTATGATGACCCGAAACATCCAAAGCATGGAAAGAACCAGCGTTATAGCAGCAAGCGTGAAAATTATTTTCCAGTTTTGACTCAGATTTTTCATGCTAAACATATCGTTTCGGAAAATCAAAACTAAGCAAGTTGCATGTTCCTGCGCTTACCATAGACCAGGAGTCGAAGGGGATTTCAACTTCCGCAATGCCGCAAGTAGGCATCACCACCCATTCGCCGGTCAATTCATTCACCAGCGACGACAATCCGGGGTTGTGTCCGAACAGCATTACACAGGAGTAATCATTGTTTAATTTGTTAATGACGGACATCAAGCGTTTTGCATCGGCCTCATAAATCTTGCGTTCGGTGTCCCATTGGGAATCGCGCAGCCCGAGTCTGCGTTTGAAAAAACCGGCAGTTGTGATTGCCCGATTGGCCGGGCTGGTAAGGATAAAATCGATTGAATGGCCGGCCTCGGCAATTTTGTCGGCCATGAATGGTGCGTTGCGTAATCCGCGTTCGTTGAGAGGACGCTCAAAATCCGACATGCCCTCGTGCGACCAATCGGACTTTGCGTGTCGAACGATGAATAATTTTTTGGACATGTCACAAACCTACGCATTGAATTAATAGCTGCCGTTTATTCATGTTTCAATATTTTTACCATCGACGAACATGGCCATTGCCTTGCTTGTTTAGAAAGCATGAAAGAAAGCTTGCTTCAATTCTTCGAACAGATTGATCCGGTTACCGGAGCACTCATCGCTACCACCTTTACCTGGTTGGTAACTGCGGCCGGAGCCGGGTTGGTGTTTTTTTTCAATACCATGAGGCGATCTGTACTCGACGGTATGCTTGGTTTTACAGGAGGGGTTATGATTGCTGCCAGCTTTTGGTCATTGCTGGCCCCTGCCATAGATATGAGTCCCGGTGAAGGTTTTTCGAAGGCCATGCCTGCGGCGGTAGGCTTTGCCTTGGGGGCATTGTTTCTCTATGCACTCGATAAGTTATTGCCGCATTTGCACATCAATTTCCCGGCAGAGCGTGCCGAGGGTATGAAAACGAACTGGCATAGCACGATGTTGCTTGTGCTGGCCATTACACTGCACAACATACCGGAAGGACTGGCAGTGGGTGTGCTTTTTGGTGGTGTTGCGGCGGGCATTCCGGAGGCTTCCATCAGCGGAGCAGTTGCGCTTGCAATTGGTATTGGCTTGCAGAATTTTCCCGAGGGACTTGCGGTTTCGATGCCACTTCGGCGTCAGGGCCTGAGCAAATTCAAGAGTTTCTGGTATGGTCAATTATCTGCTATTGTAGAACCCATCGCAGGTGTAGCAGGCGCGCTGCTCGTAATGCAGTTGCAGCCCATTCTTCCCTATGCACTGGCCTTTGCGGCGGGTGCTATGATCTATGTGGTAGTGGAGGAAGTAATCCCGGAAACTCAGCAAGATAAATTCACCGATGTTGCCACCCTCGGTTTCATTGGCGGATTCCTGGTGATGATGTTACTCGATGTGGGCTTAGGCTGATGGTATCAGTTCGTCGGCGAGCTTCACAAAGTCAACACCATCAAAGTTACCCGAGGTCATCAAGAGCAAGTTGGCATCGTGCCAGGATTGTGTTTTCAACTCTTGCATCAATAAGTTGGAGTCGGTGTATACCTCTACGTTATCGGATGCAAAGGCTTCTTTCACTTGTTGAGGACTAATGGGAGGAAGTTTTTTATGCGCGATAGTGTGAGGGTTAAAATAGACGTACGCCTTGTCTGCCGCTTTCATGGAGTCTTTGTATTCGCCCAAAAAGTTTGCGTTTAGACTCGAAAAAGTATGCAGCTCCATGCATGCTATCAATCTGCGTCCGGGAAATTGCGCCTGAAATGCGGAGGTGGTAGCTTTCAACTTGGATGGTGAGTGCGCGAAGTCCTTATAGATCACTGCATCGTGCGTTTCTTTGACGGGTTCCAGACGTCGCGCCGCACCTTTGAATGTGCTCATCGCCTGGTAGAAATCAGCATCACCAATCCCCATCAATCTGCACACTTCTAATGCACCCTGCAGATTTTGCAAGTTGTGTGCGCCAAAAATAATCAGGGGTATTTCGCCCTCATTCGTGTTGAGATACGTAATGCCATCGCGCACTGCATGTGCATGAACGGCATATGGGATTTTGCGGAAAGAACCCACGTGTGCTTCACTAATTCGTTTCACTTCTTCGTCGAGCGTACAGTATACAAGCGCCCCTGAAGGATTTATCTTATCCAGAAAAATCGTGAACTGTTCAACGTAATTTTCGAAGGTTGGAAATACATTAATGTGGTCCCAGGCAATGCCGGTGAGCAACGCAATATCGGGGTGATATAAGTGGAACTTCGGTCGAAGGTCGGTAGGTGATGACAAGTATTCATCGCCCTCGATAATTGCAAATTGCGCTGTTTCACTAAAGCGTACCATGCAATCGAAACCTTCGAGCTGAGCGCCCACCAGAAAATCGCACTCGACACCACATTCTTTGGCGACATGCAAGATCATGGCGGTGGTTGTTGTTTTTCCGTGGCTTCCTCCAATTACGATGCGTGTCTTGTCTTTCGTTTGTTCGTAGATGTATTCGGGATACGAAAAAATGCGCAGACCTAATTCCTGAGCGCGAAGCAACTCCGGATTGTCTTTTCGCGCGTGCATGCCTACAATTACGGCATCAATTTCAGCCGATATTTTTTCGGGAAACCACCCCTCTGCAGCAGGCAGTAATCCTCGTATGGCAAGGCGCGATTTGCTGGGTTCGAATATTTCATCGTCGCTTCCTGTAACAGTTATTCCTTTTTCATGGAGCGCGATGGCCATGTTATGCATGGCGCTGCCTCCGATGGCAATAAGATGAACTTTCATAGCATAATTTTACGATAGGAAGTTCCATATATAATGGTGTGGATTAATGAAAGTGTAGCGCGTTTATGAGCCCTTTCCTGTTAAATGTTTGTTTGAAAGGGAGTTTGCTCGTTTACTTTCAATCTTATTCTAGCTATGCGAATGGTTCCATCTGAAGAAATACCTCGTTCAGCCAAATCGGGTGTTGGCCCGGAAGCACTAATACATGTGGGCGATCGGCGCGAAACGCCGGTAAGTGTAAAGCTTATCGATTATGATCAGGCCGAGCTGCGTGAAACAAAGGTTGAGCACGTGGCAGGATGCGCGGCCTTTGCTCAATCGAGCACGGTAAGCTGGTTTGACATCGATGGAATTCACGATGCTGCGCTCAACGAGGCCATAGGGAAGGAGTTCGGAATACATATGCTCGTGCTGGAAGACGTTATGAACAGTACAAGCAGGCCTAAGATTGAGATTTTTGATGAATATGTTTTTGTTACGCTCAAGATGCTCGAATTTGACAAGCGGACATCGGCGTTGAACGTTGAGCAATTATCACTGATTGTTTCCGAAAAATTTTTGTTGATGTTTCAGGAACGGCCGGGTGACAGTTTCAACTCCATTCGCGAACGCATCCGAACATCGAAGGGAAAGGTCAGAAGTAAAAACGGATACTATCTCGCGTATTTGATACTCGACGTTGTAATCGACAATTACATATTGGTAAGCGAACATTTTGCGCGGCACCTGGAGCGCATAGAGGGCATGGTATTGCGCAAGCCCAACGAACGTACGATGCAGAGTATTCTTGCGATGCGTAAGGAGCTGCTCGAGTTCAAGAGAAATGTTGACCCGCTGAAAGAAGCTATCAACATCATGATTCGCGATTTGGATGATGATATCGCCAAGTATTATCGCGATTTATATGACCATATTATTTATGAATCTGATAATCTGGCCACCTACCGTGAGGCAATTGTGAACCTGCTGGACTTATATCACAGCAACCTCAGCATGAAGATGAACCAGGTGATGAAGGTGCTTACCATTATCACGACCATCTTTGTTCCGCTGACTTTCATAGTGGGCGTCTACGGGATGAACTTCGATAATATGCCGGAGCTCAGAACCAGGAATGGCTACTTCTTCGTGCTAGGAGGCATGTTTCTTCTCGTATGCGGCATGCTCATTTACTTCCGCAAAAAACGCTGGCTGTGAATTTTTGGGGACTGAGGGGTGAGGTATTTTCTAAAGTAGACACAAAGGGCTGAAAGGTAATCCCTACTCCCTATAATCCTACAATCCTATTCCCTATAATCCTATCCCCTATAATCCTATCCCCTATAATCCTATCCCCTATAATCCTACTTAATGTATCTCCAGTCCTGATTATTCTTAATCGCTTTCAGGGAGTGATAAATCAATTGGATTACATGTTCAACGTCTTTCATGTGCACCATTTCTACTGTGGTGTGCATGTAGCGCAATGGCAGAGAGATGAGCGCGCTGGCAACGCCTGCGTTACTGTAGGCAAATGCATCGGTATCGGTGCCGGTGCTGCGGGAAACAGCTGCACGCTGGAACGGAATGTTATTCTTGTCGGCTGCGGTGATGATGTGCTTCAACAAGTTGTTTT
>JBJTRD010000368.1:0-4425 GCA_046075945.1 Flavobacteriales bacterium | reverse complement strand
ATGCCCTCGCCGGTGCCATGAATGCGCTCCAGCACCCATGAACTCGCTTGCGAACCACTCACCAAGTGGATGAGATAGTCGGCCCGTGCAGAGTCGGTCAGCGACAATTCAGCTTTGTTTGCATTCGCATAGGCTTGCAGCTTTTGTTCAAATTCACGCACGACCGATGTAAATTCCTGTGTGCGTCCTTCGGCTATACTCCTGGAAAAAAAGATCTTCAACTTGGCTTCATCTGTAGCCAGCGATGAGATACGCAAAGATGTTCCGAAAGGAGGAAGTATTTTAACGGAGGGTGAAAACTGCACCTCGGCTTCTGTCGGATTCACAATGCGCAACACCTTGGCGCACGCAGTGCCGGCCAAATCACAGACCGATGATCCCACGCTCATGTTCAGCACATCGGCCCCATACACCGTTGCACGCTTTCCCGCAAGCAGCTGCTGAACAACCAAGCCCGCCTGATTCAACTCTACACCGGAAAGAGAGCGCTTTCTGCGCGTTGCATTGGCATCCAGTACAGGATGCTGCACCACTTTCAAATCATCCATGTATTGTTGACACACATTCAACATCTGGTCGAGCGACTCGTTTCCTTTGGCTTTCTTCAACGCGGAAACCAAACCCTGTGTAAACAAGCTTGTCATGCGTCCTTCTGCATCGGCGCGTGCTGTAGCCAGTTCATCGGATTGTGCTGCTGAGAATACCACCAGTTTATTATCATCGCCGCGAACGGCAGACGGTGCACTCCACTCAATCTCCGCTTCAATGGTGGGTATAGCCTTCGACTCATACGTTACGTCACGTGTCATGGAGCCGCTGTGACAACAATCGAACAGCGCGATTACCTCCGTGCCCTTGGCTGTAATGGCCGACAACAAATCCCGAATTTCCTTATCGCGGATGAGCTTCCCCTTCAACACGGCATCGTATGGAAGCAGAACTTCATCCATCTTATCGACCTCAGTCGATTTCGAATTTTTCAATTGCGCACCATGCCCCGAATAATAAAAGACAAAAGTGTCCTCGGGGCGACAACGGTCGGCGTATGCGCGCAATCCATCAATCACCGCTGTGCGTGTAGCCTTCTCATGCAGCAACACCATAGCTCCTCCATCGGCCAGCGCAAACTTTTCGTTCAATACCGATTGAAACAACTGCACATCGTTGGTCGGGCAGCGCAATGGCTTTATTCCATCGGGCATGGCCACTTGCGATTTATCCGCACATTCAGCCGGTGTCAGATAATTGCCCACGCCTACCAACAGCGCATACGTTTGCTGGGCCGAAGCAACATGAATTGAAAGGCTAAACAGCAGGATGGTAGCAATCAGCTTGTGCATTCTTCGCAAGTTACGTCCGAAAGTGGGAAATGAAAAATGAAGGGAAGTGTTTTTAGGGGCGAATTGCGAAGGGCGAGGGGCGAAGGGCAAGTGTGAAGGTCATGCCTAATGCAAATAAGAATTTCCTACTATTTACTATTTACTATTCACTATTTACTATTCACTATTTACTATTCACTATTTACTATTCACTATTTCACAACTTTCCTACAATCCTACTTCCCTATCTTCGCTCCATGCGCTTCATCTTTCTGATAATCATAACATCCTTGTTGTATGCATGCGGCAGGCAAAAGAATGAAACTGCACAAGCGCAAAAAAGCCGATTCGTTGAAGCGAAGCCCGAGGTATTGAGCGCTAATCAAGTTAAAGCGCCCACTCAAACATCATTGAATGTAGAATTACTTCCACATGTACCCGCCGGAGCTCCCATTCAAGTTGCTGCACGTACAAACGAAGTTGTAGGCGGTGAACCTATCATTATATCTTGCAGCAACCCTACAATTTATAGGCAAGGACAAGCCGATTTCAAACTGGAAGTAACGTCGGTTGAAGATAGCGTGGTTGCTGCCGAAAAGCCCGAAATTATACTTGCAAAGGACATGGGGGTGAAGGATCAAAATGTTGGTGGGTTCCGATCATTCAGCAAACAACAAGGACTACGCAGTGATGTTATTCGATCCGTTCATGAGGATAGGCAAGGCAATATCTGGTTTGCCACCCGCGGTGGTGGAATTTGTCGTTACGACGGCAAATCTTTCGCTACCTATTCCGTAAAAGAAGGCCTTACCAGCGATGACATTTATACAATTCAGGAGGACCGAAAAGGCAACCTTCTACTGACAACCCGAGGAGGTATTACTAGATTCGATGGCCATGCATTTCATCATCTTACCAAAGAGCAAGGCTTGGCCAACAGCGTTGTTTATTGTGCATTGGAAGATCAATCAGGACGCATTTGGCTCGGAACTGAAGGTGGAGGCATCATGGTGTTTGATGGCAAAACCATCACACATTTTTCGCTAAGTCAAAATCTGAGTGCGCTTTCGATAAGCTCAATCATAGAAGACCAACAAGGAATAATTTGGTTTGGCACCAAAGGCGAAGGCGTCATCCGATACGATGGCACTTCTTTTACACAATTCACGAAAACAAGCGGACTGATCAGTAACGACATCATGTGTATGCATGAAGATGAAAAAGGGAACATTTGGATGGGATCAAAAAATGAAGGACTCTGCATGTTCGATGGCAGCTCCTTTTTTCACTACACCGCAACTTCGGGGATGGGTAGCAACGAGGTGTACTCCATTGCAGACGATATTCGCGGTAATCTGTGGATAGGCACGTGGGGAGGAGGTATCGTACGATACGACGGAAAAAAATTCATTCGGTTTACGTCAGAAGATGGACTAAGCAATGACTACGTAAACAACATACTTGAAGACTTCCGAGGTAATTTATGGATAGGCACCAGCGGAGGTGGTGTATCGCTTTTTAATCAACAAACCTTTTCGAATATAACCATTAAAGAAGGCCTTTCAAAGAACGAGGTATATAGCATACTGGAAGACCGCAACGGAAATAGTTGGTTTGGAACATGGGATGGCGGAGTGGTAAAATATGATGGTAGTAACTACTCGAATTACACTACCGCCCAGGGCCTCAACAACAATGTAATTTACTGTATGCTCGAGGATAAGGCAGGCAACATCTACATGGGCACAGCCGGAGGTGGCGTAAATAGGTTCGATGGTCAATCATTCATACACATCAATTCAAATTTCGGATTAAGCAACGATAATGTATTCAGCCTGTTTGAAGATAGAGAAGGGAATATTTGGTTTGGAACATACGGAGGCGGTGTTGCAAAATACGATGGCAAACAATTGTCTACCTATACAACGAATCAGGGTTTGAGTAGCGACTATATTCTGTGTATTGCCCAGGATAAATCCGGTGCCATGTGGTTTGGCACCTACAACGGAGGAGTTACCAAATTTGATGGTCGGTCGTTTACTCACTTCAAAGCTAACTCCGGCCTAGGCAACGACATCGTCTATAACATTGCTGAAGACCGTTCGGGTAATCTTTGGTTTGCTACGTATGGTAATGGCCTAGTTCGATTCGACGGAAAAAATTTCGCCTTCTTCAATTCGAAGGACGGCCTAAGCAACGATTATATAACCAGTATGTGGAGCGATATAACCGGCGAGATGTGGTTGGGAACGCGCAACGGTGTTAATCGCACAAACACAGACGAATTGAATCGTTTTCTTGAATCCGGAAATACGGATAATGAATCCCTGAAAGCGCCCATGATCCGATCCTTCGGATTTTCCTCGGGCTTCACCGGAATTGGATGTAAGCAAGGTGCGATGCTTCGCACCACCAATGGCAAGCTCTGGGTAGGAACTGATGCGTGCCTAACGGCCATAGAAACAAAAAATCTGACAGCGGACACCGTGGCTCCAAAAATTCAACTTACCGGATTGAACTTGTACAATGAATCGTTGAACTGGAACGAAATGATGTCAGATAGGAACCAAACTCTTCAGCTGGGCAATGGTGTAAACGTCGAAAACTGCGTGTTTGATAGCTTATCGAAGTGGCACCAGCTGCCTCAGGGCTTATCGCTCGCCCATGACAATAATTATATCACATTTCAATTTGTGGGTGCCACCATGAATGAGCCAAACAGGGTGCGCTATCGATACAAACTAGAAGGAAATGACCGTGAATGGAGCGCTCTCACATCGAATAATGAAGCTCCTTATGGCAATTTAAATCCCGGCGAATACACATTCAAGGTGATGGCTACAAATAGTGCGGGCATTTGGAGTGAACCCTACACGTATGGTTTTTCTATACGACCGCCTTGGTGGCAAACCTGGTGGGCCTATATTACAGGCGTTATTCTATTCATAATTGGAATATTCACCTGGGTACGAAATCGTGAAAGAAATTTAGTTCGAAAACAAAAAGTACTGGAAGCAAAAGTTCGTGAAGTCACTCAGGTAATCCGCGAGCAGAAAGAAGAGGTAGAAAAGCAAAAAGATGAAGCTGATACTCAGCGCAGACTAGC
>JBJTRD010000367.1:0-3165 GCA_046075945.1 Flavobacteriales bacterium | reverse complement strand
CTGCAGAATGCGCAGCAGAAACAAAACCTACCTCGTATCCGCTTGGTCCCAGATATACACCTTGTTCTAACAGTGAGCGATGAAAGGGAGCGAACTTCTTCATCTCGTCGCTGTCAATTTCGTCGCTGCGACGAATCGCTTTGCGATCTGAAAACGTTACCCAGAAAATACTGCCGATACTGAACATATTGAATTTGTAGTTTTTGCTATTCGCATAGTTCAGCACATTGTTGACGAGGTAATCTGTTTTTTCTTTTAGCTCTTCATAAAAACCGGGTCGCAGGCATTCCGTGAGTTGTGCAATGCCGGCGGCCATGGCAACCGGATTCCCACTGAGTGTGCCCGCCTGGTATACCGGGCCGTCGGGTGCAACTTTGCTCATCACTTTGGCGCTCGAGGCATATGCACCCACCGGTAAACCACCACCGATTATTTTTCCGAACGCCATCACATCGGGCTGAATGCCGTAGTAGCCTGCTGCTCCTTCAAAGCCTACGCGGAAACCGCTGATTACCTCGTCGAACAACAACAAGATACCTTCACGGGTGCACACTTCGCGCAGGTAGCGCAGGAAGTCACCTTCTTGAAGTAACAGCCCGTTGTTGGCCGGTATTGGTTCGATTGCTACTACCGCTATCTGACCCCGGTAATCGGCCACTGCTTTTTCAAGCGCTTCCTTGTCGTTCAATGGTAGAACAATGGTTTCTCTTGCATACGCTTCGGGTATACCTGCAGAACTTGAGGTGCCAAGTGTCGCTAAGCCGCTGCCGGCTTGTACAAGCAAACTGTCAACATGGCCGTGGTAACACCCTTCAAACTTGATAATCTTGTCGCGACCTGTATAGCCGCGCGCCAGACGAATAGCACTCATGGCAGCTTCTGTCCCGCTGCTTACGAAACGGATTTTTTCGATGTATGAATGGTTTTTTAAAATGAGTTCTGCCAATTCATTTTCCAGTCGGGTAGGTGCGCCAAAGCTGCTTCCATTCGCTACAGTGTCTTGCACAGCTTTAACAACAGCAGGGTGGGCATGACCCAAAATAAGCGGCCCCCAGGAACAGCAGAAATCAATGAAATCATTGCAGTCTTCGTCCCACACATGCGAGCCTTGCCCTTTTGCAAAAAAGAGAGGAGTTCCTCCCACCGATTTGAATGCACGCACCGGGGAGTTTACGCCTCCGGGGAAATAGGTTTTGGCCTTTTCAAATAATTCAGCAGAGCGGGATGTATTCATTTTCTCGATTGAAATTTTTGCAAGCACTCGGAATGCCTTTGCTTTGCACGATTAAAACGCGGCGCAAGATACTTGCGCTGTTTCCAATACAATGTCATGAATTTTCAATACGACCTTGGTTTTGCGCAGTCGATGGATAAGGCCGATTCGTTGGCCGGATACCGCGAACGATTTTTATTTCCTCAACACAATGGGTTGCCGGTACTCTATTTCACGGGTAATTCGCTTGGACTGCAGCCCAAGGGTGTCAAAGAAGCGTTCATTGATGAGTGCGACGATTGGGCGACCTATGGCGTGGAAGGACATTTTTTGGCGCGCAAGCCATGGTATAGCTACCATGAGCGTTTTGCCGCAGGTGCTGCAAAATTGGTGGGAGCTCTCGAGCATGAAGTCGTGATGATGAATCAACTCACGGTGAATCTTAATTTGCTTTTACTTTCATTCTACAAACCCAACGGTAAACGAAAGAAAATTCTTTTCGAAGCAAAACCATTTCCCTCCGATCAATACGCGTTCGCCTCACAAGCACGTTTGCATGGCTTTGATCCGAAAGATGTTCTGGTGGAAATTCTGCCGCGTGAGGGAGAATTTACGTTGCGCACAGAGGATATTGTAAGTAAGATTGAAGAGCTCGGCGATGAGCTCGCGGTAGTGTGTTTTGGCGGCGTGAATTATTTCACGGGACAACTATTCGCGATGAAAGAAATTACACTCGCAGCGCATGCAGTAGGTGCAATGTGTGGTTTTGACCTTGCGCATGCTGCGGGAAATGTGCCCTTGGAACTGCATGCGTGGAATGTTGATTTCGCTTGCTGGTGTACTTACAAATATCTCAATAGCGGACCCGGAAGTGTTGGGGGAGTGTACGTGCATGAACGCCATGCGCGAAATCGTGAGCTGTTTCGACTTGCCGGATGGTGGGGTCACAACAAAGAAACTCGCTTTCAAATGGGGCCCGATTTCGATCCGATTCCGACAGCAGAATCATGGTCGATGAGCAATGCTCCGGTATTTAATATGATTGGTCACGAAGTATCGTTGCGTATTTTCAGTGAAGTTGGTATGTATGCATTGCGTGAAAAGTCGCTCGCACTAACAGCGTATTTAGATTTTGTACTGTCGGAAGTGATGAGAATTACAGGACAAAAACTCACACGCATTACTCCCGAAGATCCTTCCCAGCGCGGCTGTCAGCTCTCTGTGATCGTTGAAGGTTATGATAGAAAACTCGTAGGCCGATTATATGAACGGGGCGTGGTGGTCGATTGGCGTGAACCCAATGTGATTAGACTCGCGCCCGTTCCATTGTACAATTCGTTTGAGGATGTGTACAGGTTGGGAAAAGAGCTCGAGCAGATTTTTATGCCTCGTTGATTTGTTCCCAAATCATGTCCTTCAGTCTGTCCACATTCATGCCTGTTACTGAGGAAATGAAGATGGCCGGAATGGCGGGGGGAAGAAGTGTTTTCATCTGAGCAGTCATCACCTCATCAAGCATGTCGCATTTCGTGATGGCAAGCAGTCTCTTTTTGTGAAGTAGTTCAGGATTGTACTTTTTTAATTCGTTTACCAAAATATCGTACTCTGCGCGAATGTCTTTGGTATCGCATGCAATCATGAAAAGCAACGTTGAATTACGTTCGATGTGTCGAAGGAATCGATGACCCAATCCGCGCCCTTCGGCGGCTCCTTCGATAATACCCGGAATATCGGCCATTACAAACGAACGGTCGCCGCGGTAGCGCACCATGCCCAGGTTGGGTACAAGTGTCGTGAATGGATAGTCTGCTATTTCGGGTTTTGCTGCACTGACAACTGACAGCAATGTGGATTTTCCGGCGTTGGGAAATCCTACAAGACCTACATCGGCCAGCACTTTTAATTCCAGGATTTTCCATTCTTCCTTACCGGGTTCGCCGGGTTGCGCATAG
>JBJTRD010000366.1:0-7851 GCA_046075945.1 Flavobacteriales bacterium | reverse complement strand
GGCTCTTGCATCTTCCCGGGTTGTACCGATGCCTCAGCATGTAACTTCGATCCTACAGCCGGTTGTGATGATAGCTCTTGTACATTCCCCGGTTGCACCGATGCGTTGGCTTGTAACTTCGATGCCACTGCAGCATGCGATGATGGTACTTGTACGTTCCCCGGTTGTGCCGATGCTGCAGCTTGTAATTTCGACCCTGCTGCGGGTTGTGATGATGGCACGTGCATACTGCCTGGTAGCTCTTGCGACGATGGTGATGTGTGCACCGTAGACGATAGTATCCAACCAGATTGCTTGTGTGCAGGAACATTTGCCGATGCCGACAATGATGGTACGTGCGATGCAAATGATGCGTGTGCGGGTCTTGAAGTAGGCAGTGCCTGCGATGATGGCGACGCCTGTACAATTGATGATATTGTTCAATCAGATTGCACCTGTGCCGGAACATTTGCCGATGCAGACAGCGATGG
The DNA here is from genome assembly GCA_046075945.1 of Flavobacteriales bacterium. Lineage (GTDB taxonomy): Bacteria > Bacteroidota > Bacteroidia > Flavobacteriales_D > Sanyastnellaceae > JAIBBG01. The sequence continues at coordinate 7,381 of JBJTRD010000366.1, read as the reverse complement.
TATTTGCGACACGGATGACGTATGTGCAGGCGCAGAACCTGCTACGCCATGTGATGATGGCGACGACTGTACAGCAGGTGATGTAATTCAGGCAGATTGTACTTGCGCCGGAACATTTGCTGATACAGATAACGATGGCACATGCGACGCCAACGATCTATGTGACGGCCCTGAACCGGGCACCCCTTGCGATGATGGTGATGATTGCACCACTGGAGACCTCATCAAACCTGACTGCACATGTGAGGGCACGTTTGCCGACACGGATGGTGATGGTATTTGTGACGCGGTTGATTTGTGTGCGGGTGCTGAAGTAGGCAGCGCATGCGATGATGGCGATGAGTGCACAACGGGCGACGAAATTCAAGCTGATTGTTCTTGCGAAGGAACATTTGCGGATGCCGATAGTGATGGCACGTGCGATGCCAACGACTTATGCACAGGAGCAGAGCCGGGCAGTGCATGCAATGACGGCGATGAGTGCACAACAGGCGATATAGTATTGGCTGATTGCACATGCGCAGGTACATATGCTGATACGGATGACGATGGTACCTGCGACGCCTACGATGTGTGCGCAGGAGCAGAGCCAGGCAGCACGTGCGACGATGGGGATATCTGCACAATCAACGACGTAGTTCAGTCTGATTGTTCATGTGCAGGAACATTCGCCGATGCCGACAATGATGGCACATGCGACGCCAACGATGCGTGCGACGGTCCTGAGGCGGGCAGCGCTTGCGACGATGGAGAACCTTGCACAACCGGTGATATAGTGCAGGCAGATTGCACGTGCGTCGGAACGTTTGCAGATGCGGATAATGATGGCACGTGCGATGCCAACGATGTGTGTTCAGGCCCTGAACCGGGTAGCACGTGCGACGATGGAGATGTGTGCACAATTGATGATGTGGTTCAATCGGATTGTACATGTGCGGGAACATTCGCCGATGCCGATAACGATGGAACATGCGATGCCAACGATGTATGCGATGGCCCTGAGGCGGGCAGCCCTTGCGACGATGGAGATGCATGCACAGTGGACGATCTGGTTCAAACGGATTGCACATGCGCCGGAACATTTGCCGACGCCGATAATGATGGTACATGTGATGCCAGCGATCTATGCAACGGCCCTGAACCGGGCAGCGCCTGCGACGATGGAGATGTGTGTACGATAGATGACACCGTACAAACGGATTGTACGTGTGCCGGCACATTTGCCGATGCCGACAATGACGGAACATGTGATGCCAACGATCTATGCAACGGACCGGAACCCGGCAGCGCTTGCGACGATGGTGATATATGCACAACAGGCGATGTGATACAGACCGATTGCACCTGCGCTGGAACATTCACCGATTCTGATAACGACGGAACATGCGATGCCAATGACTTGTGTAATGGTCCTGAGCCTGGCAGCACATGCGACGACGGCGACGTTTGCACCATCAACGATGTAATTCAAACCGACTGCACATGTGCAGGAACATTTGAAGACACGGACAGCGACGGTGTATGCGATGCTGAAGAGGTAGTAGGTTGTACCGACATCAATGCCTGCAACTATAACTTCCTTGCTACTGAAAGCGGAGATTGTACGTATCCACTTGCGCTTTATCTGGATTGCGATGGAAACTGTTTGAATGATGTGGATGATGACGGCGTGTGCGACGAAATCGAGATAGAAGGTTGTACCGATGAGAACGCTTGTAATTTCGATAACCAGGCGACAGAAGCGGATAGCAGCTGCGTCTATCCATTGGAGGTTTATCTGGATTGTGATGGAAATTGTATTAACGACGCAGATGGAGATGGAGTGTGCGACGAGTCGCTCGATATTCCGGAAGGTTTGTCACCCAATAACGATAACAGCAATGACTTCTTCGTTATACCGGCGATTGAACTCTACCCGAATAACAGCCTCACAATCAAAAACCGTCAGGGGCGTGTAGTTTATAAATCGTCACCATACAAGAATGAATGGGATGGCAAGAACAACCAGGGTCAGTTGGGTGGTAAAGACGATTTGCCGGAAGGAACCTACTTCTATGAATTCAGCTTTGGAGATGGTTTACCCACGGAAAAAGGATTTGTTTATTTGAAGCGTAATTAAAAAGCAGGATACCAATGAAAAGAATTTTAGTATCAATTTGTTTGTTGGCAGCAGCTGTCACCGCAAACGCACAACAAGATGGAATGTATTCAAACCATCTGTTTTCTATGCAGGAATTCAACCCTGCCTATGTTGGTATTCGCGGAGTAATGTCCGGCACTATCATGCATAGATCGCAGTGGCTAGGTTTGGAAGGAGCTCCAAACTCCGAATTCATCGCCGTTAACTCACCCTTGCCTTTTTACAAGTTGAGCGGTGGATTTTCATTGAGTTCAGATCGAATAGGCCCGCTCTCGACAACCTCGCTGGCGTTGGATGCAGCCCGTGATTTGAGAATATCAGAGAAGTCGTTTCTCCGCTATGGTATCAAGTTTTCGGGTATTTTCAGTAACGCCAATTTTGCTGAGTTGAATCTCACTGATGGGAATGACGCTTTGTTTGCTTCCAATATGAAAAGCAAACTAGCTGCTAACGTTGGATTTGGTGCGCTTTACTTCTATGATAAGTTTTACGTAGGTATTTCATCACCGCGCATGGCGAACAGAAAGTACAAGGCTTCCAACCAATCGGACATGATCGTCTTGCAGACACAGCGACAGATTTGTTTCAACGGCGGAGCCATATTGCCCATATCGAAGGACATCCTTCTTCGCCCAACGTTTTTAACCAGAATTACGACCGGGGCACCGGTATCGCTCGACTTGTCGACGACAGCGGTGTATAAGGATCGCTTCTGGCTAGGTTTGATGGGAAGATTTGGTGATGCGCTGGGTATATCAGTTGGTGGCAATGTGATAGATGCTCTTCAGGTAGGCTATGCATTTGATGCCTCCATTGGTGGCGTAAGCGGGTATACAAGCCATGAAATAGTAGTGCGCTACGATATGCCGAGAGACAACCAGAAGCTGGTTTCTACGTTGCGGTACTTCTAAGGATTGTAGGGGATAGGATTGTAGGATTATAGGGTTGAGGTAATTATCCAATTGAGGTTGGTGAGGATGGCTAACCTTGCCTTCACTCGTAATTCGCCATTTGCCATTCTCTACTAGTCATTCGCCATTCGCTAGTTCCCTTTGAGTTAACACGTAACGCAATATTTCGAACCTGTGTTGGTTCAAGGCAGTAGGAACGAATACCTGTTGCCATGCTTCGATTAACTGCTATATTGAGCCTTGTATTTACAAGCTTGATTCCGTTGGCGCAGACGCGTTATTATTCGCCCAACTTTTATTGTCTATATCTGATGGATTCGTTGGAGGCCCCTTATATACCCATTGATAGGCGGGTTTCGGGCAAGGGATTTTCTGATGCATTCAAACAACGATTTACGCAAATGTTTGGTGATGATTTGGAATTTATTCCAAAGACATCTGAAAACGATGTGCCGCTTGATTTGTTTTTTTTCAATAAGGAGTTAGCCACGGAGAGAGATTTGATTTTCCATCAGCTCATGTCCGGATTACAATACCAGGTGATTTCGCATACAATCGTTCCTCTGCAGAATAGTTTATTTAAATCAATCTGGATTCTGGAGATTCATGGAAATGCATCCGATCAATATAATACGGTCATGTATTTTGAAAGACACGATGGAAAGTTTCAAACCATCTTTGAGAATTTACTTCCATACCAGTCTTCGAAGTTGGCGCAAATAAAATACGAGTAAAACAATAGTGCTAGTTAATTCGGTAGATTGAAAAGAAGACAATAGCTATGATAAGGTCAATAGTTGCAATTGTATTTTATTGGACCGTCAGTTCAACGGCAGTTGGTCAGTCTAATTTTTATGACCGTTTTGCCGATAGCACCCTTACGCTCACACGTCAAAAAGTGCTCTACGATCCTACCTATTTTCGAATAGACTACCCCAATGGTGATGTACCTGCCGATAGGGGAGTCTGCACAGATGTGGTCATTCGAGCTTATCGAAAAATGGGAATCGATTTACAACGCCTGGTGCATGAAGATATGAAGGCCAATTTTGCCAGGTACCCGAAGAAATGGGGACTCAAATCCACGGATCGGAACATCGACCATCGCCGTGTTCCGAACCTGATGACCTTCTTCAGCAGGAAGGGAGCTGAGAAGCCTATCACTGCCAACTCGAGTGACTTCTTACCCGGCGACATCGTTTGCTGGAATTTGGGCGATGCCATTACACACATAGGAATTGTAGTGAAAAAGAAATCATCCGATGGTCTCCGACACCTCATCGTGCACAACATCGGCGGCGGCCAGGTCATGGAAGATTGTCTTTTCAGTTATAAAATTATTGGGCATTATCGCTATGGGGGTTGACGAATCATTTCGTTGGCCAAACTCATCCGCGTGTCTTCGCAATATTTTCCGGCTTTCTTAGTTTCCGAAAAAGCAAGTCCCCTCTTGCGATAAGTAACGTTACCAAACGCTAAAATCACATTCTCATTTGATGCCTCGCTACGTTTTTCATTGTAATACTAAATTTTATGAGAAACGAAGCGTTCCTGAGGATTCTTGCACTGGTTATTTTGCTTTTTATCTTGGTCGCACTCGCTGGTTGCTACCGCTATGAACAGCCGCCATCGCTTAGCCTGAGCGGTGAGTATCGCATCGATCGTATTACCTATGAAAAGGTCGACAATAGTGCATCGACCGACATCATGGTTTTCCTTCCCGGCGATTTATACATCAATCCAAACGATGTTTTTCCACTCGACACCATACAAGTCGGTTTTACGCGATGGCATCTCGATTATAGTGCCATACGATTTGAAGGCACCAATCAGCCCGATGGGTCAGTAGAGTGGGGCGAGCCTTACTTCTATTCCGTGCAGGGTCAGTATAGCCCCGACGATCTGGGATATATAACGTTCAACATAAACGGAACACGACGCGTGTGGAAGATTATCGACGACCAGATGGAGTCCATTACCCTCCGCACATCGGGCTTATGGGCCAATAGCAGCAATGGCCCCAACGAACAAAATACCATTCACCTTACACGCATCGGACCATGAGCAGAAGTCTTTCATTCGTCCCAGCTATAGCTGCATTCAGTGTGTTTGCATTCGTGTCGTGCACGCCGGAAGCATTCGAAGCTTCCGGGCCTCCATTGCCCCCCACACCCATCTATACCGACAGCCTTATCAACGGAAGTGCTTATTCGTTGAACGGACAAACATGGGTGATTGAACACTACCGCGTGGGCCTGATAGGAGAGATCAACCTGATTTCCGATACGTTGTACTTCAGCGAAAACGGCGAAATGATCTACAATGAGGTTGCCGGGAATTATGCATTTTATCCTTCGGCTTCTGCATATGTGCTCACGATGTATGAGACGCCGTGGGGCATGCTCAGTGGAAGTATTCAATCCTACAACATGGATGCCGGTGAAATGATAGGCACTCCTTTCACGAACATCGCTCCGGGGGGCAATGGCCTGCAAGTTTATCTGTGGATGCGACGTATATAAATGATTTTGACTCACTAAATCGAATTGCCATGAAAACCATTCTCTTTCTTATAGCCTGCGCGTTTTGTGGTTTTGTAATTGCCAATCGGCGAAGTGAATGGAGTTATACATTTCAGCATGTAACCTCTATTGCTGTTAGCAATAATCGGGAAGGTAACACAGAGATTACGCGTGAAAAAAGGAGCAGTCGAAAACCCTTGTCGCAAAAGGAAGCTATGCGGGTCAATGAAAAGATATGGTCGATCTACACGATGGGTGAGTTTGATGCTGCGAATGTCGAGGCCGCTCAGCGAACGATTCACCGTGTTTTTAATTTCGGGACACGCGTGAAGGGTCATCACCGATTGCCTGACGGATGTGTGCGCGCGAACAACAATCTGGACGGCGACAATTGTCTGAATGAGCTTCGAAAGGATGGTGAGCATTGCATTTTTATCACCAATCAAATGATTTACACGGAGGATCTGTCAGTTCGTGGTCTTACCAAGCTGTATGGAAATGTTATACTACTAAAAAATAATCCACGCTTTGATAATGTGCTCATCCACGAAATGGGTCATGTGCTAGGTTTGCAGCATTGCGACAATTTGGAGTGTGTAATGGCTATATACAACGACGCGGAGGGAACGGAAAAGTTTTGTTCGAAGTGTATACGTTTCGTTCCGAACGATGCGCTGCGCGATAGAAACGCATCAACACTGGAAGCCAATCCAGACGTTGTTTACGATGGTGCTGTAAATGAATAGTCAGTGAGATTTTTCATTTTAGTACGCCTTCTTATACAAAGGGCGAGAGTCTCGCATAGCCGATTGATTTTAATTAGAAATTCAATTCTTTCGCGTCAGGCGAAAATAATTTTAATCAATATCCAATATTTCAAAGACGGCAACGTATTATAAGCATAAGCAAATTAAATAGGCAGTTGGCAGGTGAGATTGCAGCGAAAAGCATATGAGAAGTTGCAAGGTTGAGGGCTAGTCGATTTTTAGGATACAAGATTTATCATGTTTTCAATCATTCAATATAATTTCCCATGAAAAAGATAGCCCTCCTTGTTGTGTGCGTTTCCATTGCAAGCACAGCGTTTTCACAAGTAATTACTGTGTCAATTGATACTCTGAGATATTTTGAGCATTCTTCATATATAAGCACTCCTCAAGCGCGGGAAACTGAAGAAATTTCTCTTTTAGAAATTTATAGATTTCCTGAGAAAAAAATAATTGCTTTCGACCTTGATAAAGAAATACAGATTTATGAGGGAAAAGAATCTCCAATAACGGTAATCCATGAAACGGATAATGTTTTAGATATTGAAGTTATGGATAATGGTTTCAGGAAACTAGTGTTTTTAGGGAAGAATACGGATGGAAGTATAACATATTTGGAAGAATATTTCCAAGGCGATAAGACCAAGGGCTTTTTCTCAATTAACCCTCAATACACCATATCAGAGCCAGAGGGATTTTATCTGAATAATAATGGAAATAAATTAAATGAAGATTAGTGCATTTTATTTGTGATAGCTTGCACCGAGAAAATTGACCTTCAATGATGATTCATTAAATACCCGCATGAGCTGTTTTGGTCAAATCAAACAGTTTTGAAAGGGATAATCCAGAATTTATACTTATTTTTAGGAATTAGAATCTTAGTTGAAAATTGTTGTGGTGTGTTATATGCATATAACTCAATACACTATTAAGTGGTAACTAAGTGGGTAAGTTGGTCTTTAACCTTACCAACCGTTCCAATGGAGTCAGCACGAAAGCCTGGAAGTAACCCTCACGAAAGTGGGGGTTATTTTATAT
>JBJTRD010000365.1:0-4999 GCA_046075945.1 Flavobacteriales bacterium | reverse complement strand
CGATATTGAAAGACGGGGCGTTGGTAAAATTACAGTACGAACCCACCGAATGGCTCACGGCTGAAGCAATGGCGCATTAACTTCGCACATATGCGCCGGTTTCTCATACCATCATTTTTCGTTGTACTTGCCTTGCTGGCGAGTTCCTACCGGCCTCACATCTGCGTGCTCGAAACCAATAGCTGGGGTTTTTTCGGCCATAAAAAAATCAATGAACTGGCTATCTATACGCTTCCGGAGGAATTGTTCGGTTTTTACAAAGCCAATATGGACTACCTCATCGACCATTCGGTAGACCCCGACAAAAGAAGGTACAGTGTAAAAGGTGAAGCCGAGTGCCATTACATCGATCTCGACCGCTACATCACTGCCGAACAACCCAATCCGTTCGAAAATGTGCCGCGTCGCTGGGACGACGCAGTGGCCAAGTTTTCAGAAGACACCCTTCGTGCCCACGGCATTGTGCCCTGGCATACGTATCTGATGCAGCAACGACTGACCACTGCTTTTCGCAATGAAGATGTAAACCGTATTTTACGCCTCTCGGCCGAAATTGGTCACTACATCGGCGACTCACACGTGCCGCTGCATACTACCAGCAATTACAACGGACAAAAAACCGGTCAGCGGGGTATTCATGGTTTTTGGGAAAGTCGCATTCCGGAGCTGTATTTCGACGATTATGACTTCTTTGTTGGAAAAGCGAACTATGTGAAAGCTCCGCAGCAATATATCTGGGATCGCATTGCAGAGAGTTTTGCCGCAGTTGATTCGGTGCTTTCATTCGAACGAAACCTTACGGCAAGCTTTGGAGAGGAAAAGAAATACTCCTATGAAACCCGCGGGCAGGTAAACATGAAGGTGTATTCTCAAGACTTCAGCAGAGCATACAGCAATATGCTCGATGGCCAGATAGAGCGACGCATGAAGTCGGCCGTAATCACCATTGGTAGCTTCTGGTACACGGCCTGGATCGACGCAGGTCAGCCCGATTTATCGCGTTTTATGTTCGGAACGCCGAAAAACGACCTCGATACGCTCGGCGCAGATGTTGAAAAGTCGGGCGCTCGTCTAAAAATTCGCGATCACGACAACTGATTATCAGCGACTTTTTAAATTCATTGTAACTTTTTATCGATAACTTGTGTACAAGTCGTCGAAAACTGAAAACCACGATGAAAAAAATTATCATTCTACTTTGGTTGGCTGCGCTGACCACCACCCTCCACGCACAAAAAGCGCAAATGTTGTTTTACGGAATTATCGAAGAAGGAATTGTAGCAAGCACACCCAATGATGGTATGAAGAGAAAAAAACAAAATGTTCAACCTATGGAGCGCGTCCGGGTGCGCGTGTATTCGGATGGTGAGCTCATTTCAACAACTGAATCAAAAGAGAGCGGATTTTATGGTGTTTTGCTTAAAAGCGGAGCGAACTACGAAGTCGTATTCGAAAAGGATGGCTTTTTCAGTAGAAAATTTGAAATGAACTGCCGAAAGCTTGAACGGCCCGTCGATGGAGGTGCATTGAAATGTCCGCTGGATATTGAAATGTACAAAACGGTGGAAAGTGCTGAGTTAAAGCGGATGTCGGAGAAAACATTTGGCACTTGCTCTGTCATTCGAACGGACATCCAGTGGAACAGAGATTTCATTGTAAAAAACAAGGCTAAGTTCTTAGAGATTGCGAAGCCTCTGTATGAACAGAATGAGAAGTAAATCTAAATGACGAATGACGAGTGGCGAATGGCGAGTGGTTGCTCGTGCTCATAGCAAAGTCGAGGGGCAAAATGTTAGCTCGTATTTATAGGGATTGGTTAATTGGATAAGATGAACATAAAGATTGCCTGCCGGATTCGGTGGGCTTTTTTTATTCAACAATGCATCCAAACGAACTGAGCGGTTGCCATCTTTGCCCAACCAATACTTACGCGATTTATGCCCGCCAATAAATACGCACTGCTGCGCTATCGAATCATAGACCGCTGCCTTACCAACAAAGGCAAGCCCTACCCTACGCGCGAAGATTTACGGCAGGCATGCGAAGATGCGCTTTTTGGCAGCGGTGGCGATGCCATCTCGCTCAGCACTATCGACAAGGATATCTGGGCAATGAAGAATGAGAACGAGCTCGGTTATTACGCGCCTATCAAATTCAGCAAGCAGTATGGTGGCTACTTCTATGAAGAAGAGGGCTATTCCATTTCCGAATTGTCGTTGGGTGATGATGACCTGGAGGCCATTCGTTTTGCAACCGCCACACTCGAGCAGTTCCGGAGTATTCCCATCTTCAAGCAATACGAAAGCGCCATCGATAAAATAATCAACCGGGTCAATATTTCGCCCAACCCGGATGATGCTTCACTCGCAAAGTATATTCAATTCGAAAAATCGACCGTGAGCCTGGGCAATGAGCACCTGGCACCCTTGCTTCAGCACATCAAATCGCGCAAGTCTATTCGTATTCATTACCGCAAATTCAGTGATGATATTCTGAATGAATATGAACTCCATCCGTATTTGCTCAAGGAATATCACAACCGCTGGTATCTGATAGCCTATAACGTCGAGCGCAAAGGAATGCGCACGTATGGATTGGAGCGCATTGAAAAACTGGAAACAGGCGATAAAAAATTCACTATCGACAGTGCGTTCGATGCGGATTTGTTTTTCAAATACAGTTTGGGAATAACCGAGCGTAGCGAAAAACCTGAATCGGTTGAACTGCGATTTGAAGCGGCCACGGGTAAATACCTCGTTACCCAACCCATTCATGCTTCGCAAAAAATAATTAAACAAGACAAAAAACACATCACGCTTGGCATGCATGTGCTGCTCACTACCGAACTTATCAATTTAATTTTGAGCTTCGGCCACCAGGTAAAGGTGCTGAAACCGAAAAAACTCTCCACGCTCGTTAAACAGGAGTTACAACAAACCCTGGAACATTATAAAAATTCAACTACCCATGATTAAAATCGTGGGCTTAAAACAACCTCACCCTTCATACTTCACCCCTCACCCCCATACCTTTTCCTCTCGTTTATGAAAAAAATCCTCATAGCCAACCGTGGCGAAATCGCTCTCCGGGTAATGCGTTCGGCCAAAGAAATGGGCATCGCTACCGTAGCCGTATATAGTGAAGCCGATCGCAACGCGCCCTTTGTTCGCTATGCCGACGAAGCCGTTTGTATTGGCCCCCCACCATCGAACCAAAGCTATTTGCTGGGCGATAAAATCATCGAAGTATGTAAGCAATTGGGGGTGGATGGCATTCATCCCGGATATGGATTTCTTTCCGAGAATGCAGGATTTGCACGCGCGGTAAAAGCGTCGGGCATCACACTCATCGGCCCAAGTCCTGAGGCGATGGAAATAATGGGCGATAAATTATCGGCCAAAGCAGCAGCCAAGAAATATAATATTCCGATGGTGCCCGGCACCGATGGCGCGGTGAGCGATGTGGAAGAGGCCAAACGCGTAGCCCTCGAGGTGGGCCTGCCGGTGCTCATCAAGGCCAGTGCTGGAGGCGGAGGTAAAGGCATGCGCATCGTTGAAAAAATCGAGGAGCTGGCCGAGCAGATGGAGCGCGCCATCAGCGAGGCGCTCAGTTCATTTGGTGATGGTTCAGTATTCATCGAGCGCTATGTTGCCGGCCCGCGTCACATCGAAATACAAGTGCTGGCCGACAACCACGGCAACGTGGTTCACCTATTCGAACGCGAATGCAGCATTCAGCGTCGGCATCAGAAAGTGGTGGAAGAAGCCCCATCGGCTATCCTCACCCCCGAGCTACGCGCAGCCATGGGAAAAAGCGCATGCGATGTTGCTCGCAGTTGCAACTACTCAGGCGCAGGCACTGTGGAGTTTTTGGTCGACGAGAACAGGAACTATTATTTCCTCGAAATGAATACGCGTCTGCAAGTGGAGCATCCGGTTTCAGAAATGATCTCGGGTGTCGACCTGGTGAAAGAGCAAATCAATGTAGCGCGCGGAGAAAAACTGCGCTTTACGCAAGATGACCTTCAGATTAACGGACATGCGCTCGAGATACGCGTGTATGCAGAAGATCCGGCCAACAACTTCCTGCCCGATATCGGTACACTCACCACCTACCGTCGACCTACCGGCCCCGGTGTGCGTGTCGACGATGGCTTCGAAGAAGGCATGGATATTCCTATTTATTACGATCCCATGATCGCCAAGCTCATTACCCACGGCAAGGATCGCAATGAAGCGATAGCACGCATGGTGCGAGCCATCGACGAATATGAGATTACCGGCTGCCAGACTACACTCTCCTTTTGTCGTTGGGCCATTCAGCACGAAGCCTTCGTAAGCGGCGACTTCGACACGCATTTCGTCAAGAAATACTTTACACCCGAGGTATTGAACAGTGAAGACGAACTTGAGATGTTAGCCGCGGCCTTCGCTGCAGCCGATTGGTGGAGCTCAAAGAAACAGACCACTTCTCCCCCATTCGCTAAGACTGATACTTCGCGCTGGCAACAAGCGCGAAAGAATGCATAAGAGCTATTTCAGTCGAGTTAGGTTGCAAAGCCTTGGTTCGGCAAGCTCACCAACCTACTAATGAGGTACCTGAGCGAAGCCGAAGGTTGGTAGCCGGGCGAAGCCGAGGCTTTGTTGTTAAATAACTTTAGCACAGGCAACTTGAAGGAACAATCGACGTATTCTTGAATAGAGAATCGCACATGAAGAGAATCCTCAGCATACTACTAGTCTGCCTCATCCGGCTTCCTTCGCATGCACAGCCGGGTTCTATGAATGCCCCAGCCAACTATGTCATTCTAGATACTGTTATCACGGATTATTATTTTTCTGTTTGGTATACCGAGAATGGTGATACAGCCGCAATTGCCACGCACTCACCCATTGAAATTTCGACACGCAGTGGCAATCCTTTTCAAAAAGCGCGATACGACAAGCTTCAAAAAAGAGTGATAAAAACATACCCTTATGCGAAGGCCGCATCGGATGTA